>CAJKEF010000001.1 GCA_905198825.1 uncultured Collinsella sp.
GGCATAAGGTTTATCGCGAGTTCCGCACGAGCCGAAGGCCACTTAATGTGGCCTTCGTGCGAGCAGGACTGCCCGAGCAGGAAACCTTATGCCCCGCCCCTCCGGAGCCACACGGGAGGCATCGCTAAGTTATCCTCCGGCATTCAGAAAATCTAAGTGCCAAAAAATAAGATTTTTTGACTCTGTGTTGTATAACCCGCCATTCGTGGGTACCATTCAACGCGTACGCAAACAAAAAGGGTTAATTCGCGTGGTATAACCGCGCGGCCCAAAAAGGAGGAGACAAGCATGTCGTCTTTGAAGCCGCTTGCAGATCGTGTTCTGGTCAAGCCCGACGAGGCCGAGCAGAAGACCGCTTCTGGTCTGTACATCGCCAGCAACGCTCAGGAGAAGCCGCAGCGCGGCACCATCGTTGCCGTGGGCGCCGGCAAGGTCAACGACAAGGGTGAGCGCATCCCCATGGACGTCAAGGTTGGCGACGTTGTCATCTACGGTAAGTTCGGTGGCAACGAGGTCAAGGTCGACGGCGAGAAGTATCTGCTGATGCGCGCCGACGACATCTACGCCGTCGTCGAGGCCTAGTCTCGTCAGAATCTCTGATTCGTCTTTGAACGCGCCCGTCGCATAGGACTCGGAAGCGGCGACGCGAGTCACATTTCTTTTGGAGGATTACCCACTATGGCAAAGAACATTACGTTCAACACCGATGCCCGCGCTAAGCTCGCCAAGGGCGTCAACACCCTGGCCGACGCCGTTACCGTCACCATGGGCCCCAAGGGCCGCTACGTTGCGCTGCAGCGCACGTTCGGTGCCCCGACCATCACCAACGACGGCGTTTCCGTCGCTAAGGAGATCGAGCTCGAGGACAACATCGAGAACATGGGCGCCCAGCTGGTGAAGGAGGTCGCCACCAAGACCAACGACACCGTGGGTGACGGCACCACCACCGCAACCCTGCTCGCTCAGGCTATCGTCAACGACGGTCTGCGCAACGTTGCCGCTGGCGCCAACCCGCTGGCCATCCGTCGCGGCATCGACAAGGCCGTCAACGCCGCCGTCGCCGAGATGAAGAAGCAGGCCAAGCCGGTCGAGACCAAGGAGCAGATCGCTTCCGTCGGTACCATCTCTGCCGGTGACCCCGAGGTCGGCGAGAAGATCGCCGAGGCCATGGAGGTCGTGGGCAAGGACGGCGTCATCACCGTCGAGGATTCCCAGACGTTCGACATCACCATCGACACCGTCGAGGGTATGCAGTTCGACAAGGGCTATGTCTCCGCTTACTTCGTCACGGATAACGACCGCATGGAGGCCGTGATGAAGGATCCGTACATCCTCATCACCGATCAGAAGATCTCCAGCGTCCAGGACATCATGCCCGTTCTCGAGGCTGTCCAGCGCGCTGGCCGTGGCCTGCTCATCATCGCTGAGGACATCGACGGCGAGGCTCTGCCCACCCTCGTCCTCAACAAGATCCGTGGTGCCCTCAACGTCTGCGCCGTCAAGGCTCCGGGCTACGGCGATCGCCGAAAGCGCATCCTCGAGGACATCGCTGTCCTCACCGGTGGTCAGGCCGCTCTGGACGAGCTGGGCGTGAAGGTTGCTGACATCACTGCCGATATGCTCGGTACCGCTAAGTCCGTCACCATCTCCAAGGACAACACCGTCGTCGTCGGCGGCGCTGGCTCCAAGGAGGCCATCGACGCCCGTATCGCTCAGATCAAGGGCGAGATGGAGAACACCACCTCTGACTTCGACCGCGAGAAGCTCCAGGAGCGCCTGGCCAAGCTCTCCGGTGGCGTTGCCGTCATCAAGGTCGGCGCTGCTACCGAGTCCGAGCTCAAGGAGATCAAGCACCGCGTCGAGGACGCCCTGCAGGCTACCCGCGCTGCTGTCGAGGAGGGCATCGTCGCCGGCGGTGGTGTCGCCTTCATGGACGCTGCTCCTGCGCTCGACGCTGTCGAGATCGACGACCCCGAGGAGAAGATCGGCGTCGACATCGTCAAGAAGGCTCTGACCGCTCCGGTCGCTACCATCGCCAAGAACGCTGGCTTTGAGGGCGCCGTCGTGGTCGACAAGGTTGCCGAGCTGCCCGCCGGCCAGGGTCTCAACTCTGCCAACGGCGAGTGGGGCGACATGATCGAGATGGGCGTCCTCGACCCCGTCAAGGTCAGCCGCGTCACCCTGCAGAACGCTGCTTCTGTCGCCAGCCTGATCCTCATCACCGAGGCTACCGTCTCCGATGTGCCCAAGAACACTCAGCTTGAGGACGCTATCGCTGCTGCTACCGCTGGTCAGCAGGGCGGCGGTATGTACTAAGGCCGACAAGGTCTAGAACTCCCACCGGGAATCCGGGGGCGTGACGGGGGTTTCTCTCCGGAACGTCCTCGGACATGCAAAGAGGCTCCGCATCGCGCTTCGCGCTGCGGAGCCTCTTTGCGTCCTGACGCTCCTATTTGGCAAGGTGTTTTTTAGAATCCATTTTGCGCTCGGCCTCGAAGGCTTGCCTGTCCCAATCGAGCGGAAGTCCGGCCTCGACCCATGCCTCGTAGGCCCTCCTTATGGGCTTGAGCTCCCTTTGGCCCCTCTCCAGCATCGAGATGTACTTCTCGCTGGTTCCCAATATGGACGCCGCCCTCACCTGGCTGACCCTCGCCGCGCGCCTGGCCGCCACGAGCCCCGAGGCGTCCTCGGGCCTCCTGACCTCGTGCGGGCGCATCAGCGCCCGGTACGCCTCCCTGGCCACGTAGCGCTTGAGGCACCTCATGACCTCCCTGTCGCTCTTCCCCCGCGCCCTGGCCCTCTCGGCGTACTCGGCGGTCTCGGGGTCGCGCATGACCCTCTGCCTCGCGATCTCGTGCAGAGCGCTGTTCGCCTGCCGGTCGCCGCCCCTGTTGAGCCTGTGCCTCACGGTCTTGCCGCTCGAGGCGGGGATTGGGCAGGCCCCGCATATCGCCGCGAACGACGCCTCGGAGCGCAGCCTGCCCGGGTTGTCCCCGGCCGCGACCGCGAGCTTGGCCGCGCTCACGGGCCCGCACCCGTACATCGCCAGCAGCGCGGGGCAGTTCTCCTCCAGGGACGCCTCGATCGCGCGCTCCATGTCGAGCGCCGCGTCGCGCGCCGCCGCCCACAGGTCCGCCAGCGCGCCGAGCGCGGCGCCCAGCGCGCCCTCGGCGCGCACGGAGGGGAGCTCCTCCATCAGCCTCGGCCCCGCCATCCCGCGGAACCTCGACCTGAGCCCCTCCGGGGCGGTGGTGAGCAGCGACCTCGCGGTGTTGATCGCCGAGGTCCGCGCCTTCACCGCCCCGGAGCGCGCCGCGAGCATGCAGCGCACCCCGTCGACCCACCCGTCCTGGCTCTTGGGGGTCCCGAGCTTCGAGCCGGACATCGCCGCGCGGGCGGCCCTCTCCGCGTCCGACTCGTCGCACTTCCCCTGCCCCGGGCGCCTCCTCTGCGTCCTCGCCGGGGAGAGCGCCTCGCGCACGGGCATCCCCAGCGACGCGAGGTGCCTGGTGAGGCCCGCCCCGTAGGACGACGTCCCCTCCATCGCGACGCAGGCCGGCTCCCCGGCCGCCGCGATCGCCCCGGCGAGCGCCTCGTAGCCCGCCGCGTCGGCGGGGAACCGGCGGGACAGGACCTTGCGGCCCCTCCAGTCCAGGACGCACAGCCAGTGCGAGTCGGCGTGGGTGTCGACCCCGCAGAAGACCGGCCCGCGGGCGCCGGGTGTCGATTCGTTTTGCATGTCTCGCTCCGTTCTTTCCGTGCTCGCCTGGACCGGGCAGACGGCACACTGACGGGGCGCGATAGAATGCGGTTGTTCGGGTCCGCGGTATCGCTCCATGCTCCTATTAGGTCATGCGGCGGTCTCGGCTCGCCGCGGCCCGCGCGGGACATGTCAGGAAACGAGGGCAGCCCTGTGGGCGCCAGCGGAATGTGGGGTCACCGCGCGGTCCGCATCTGATGGTGTCGACGTCAATGGTATACGGGTGCACCATCGACGTCTTCAATACAGAAGATATCAGTGCGGAGTGTTCTGAAAAGTAACACCAGGGCGGGCCCTACGTTAACTCGGCAGGGGGAGTGCGATTCCCTGATCGCTCGCTTAATCTGATAGGGAATTGTGTGAGGCCGGAGCCTTGGCTCCGGCCTCCCCATATAGGGGCTCGGCAAAGCCGAGCCACCAAATTTATATCAGCTCTCAGAACATGTTTGAGAACGGTGCCTGGAGTACGTGGACGTAGGGCCGGAACGGGGTCAGCTTCCCAACGCATTCCGCAGGGGGCGGTACATTTTGTAGCGCGAAGCGCGAATCAAAATGTACCGCATGCCCGAGGACGCGTTGGGAAGCTGACCCCGCTCCGGCCCGAACATAAGCGTCTACCAGTGCATTTACAAATTCGTAAACTTTTTTCAAAAAAGTGCTTGCGCAGTTCTCGAAACATAGGTTATTATCTTCCTCGTTGAACGCGCGGGTTCAACAAAACGAACCGCGAATCAACAACATAGCATGTCGGAGTGGCGGAATTGGCAGACGCGCTAGCTTGAGGTGCTAGTGACCGCTTTTTGGTCATGCGGGTTCAAGTCCCGCCTCCGACACCATCGCATTTGAGAAGCCTCTTCGGAGGCTTTTTTGTTACCGATAGACGGTGAGGTTCACGATGGAAACGCTTGAGCGCAACGAGTGGGCGGACGTTGCCCAACTGGTCGAGATCACGAGCGATGCTGTCATCATTTGTGAGCTCGACGGAACCATTCTGCATGTGAATAACCGCTTGCTCGACTTGATGTGCGAGGAGCGTTCCGATGTGATCAACGGGGACGTTAAAGACCTCTTGTACTCATCAGCATTTGAACGCGCGTCAGAGCATCGTCTTCCTTTTGAGACCAATGGAACCGAGAGCGAGTTGATGCTCAAGCTGAGTGACGGCTCCTTTATTCCCGTCTTGGTTTGTGCCGGCTCGGTTACACCGCCTCGTATTTTTGGGCGCCGCGCGCCGCGTGTTCTGGTGGCGCTTCATAGCATCGAAGAGCAGTACTCGCACGACCGCCAGCTCAAGCGTGCGCTTTCGGAGCTTAGAGTGGCGAATAAGCGCCTTTCGGGCACTTTGTCGGTCATTATGAGCACGGTGGGCTCCGATGAGCTGCCTAGTTTGTTAGATACCGTTTTGAACCAGCTTGTAGGAACGCTCGATGCTTCGGGTGCCGCTATTTATTTTTCTGAGAGCGGCGGTTTTAAGCTTCGCGGTGTTTCCAAGGAGCTGCACGACAGCTACCTGCCCGAGTTTTTGCCGTATGGCGCTGGCATTCCGACGTATGTGCTTCGCGAGTCGCGTGCCTGTCGTTTGTCGATTCAACAGGACCTTGAGGGTGATAGGGCTGCCTCCGGTATGTTCATGGACCTGGACAATCGTTCTAAGCACCTGTTGCGCGTGCAGGATATGCCTCCGTACCGCAGCGAGATCTGTCTTCCCGTTTTTTACGGTACGCAGATCCTTGGCGTGCTGGAAGTTGGTTGGAAACGCCCCCAGGCACCGCTCGCCTATGACGTTAATGTACTCGAGGTCATTTGCGATTACCTGTCTATCCAGCTGGTCGGCATGGCATCGAGCCTTCGCTCTCGTCGCACGGCCGAGCTCGGCCGCTCGCTCAATGTCTTACGTGATGAGTTGTTTACCTTTCTAGACGATTCCGCTGCGGCTACCCAGGCGGTATCGTCCGAGATTTGCAATATGCTCAACTGTCATTTTTGCCCTGTTGAGTATGACGCCAGTCTGGACGCCTACGTCATAGATTTTGAAGGCGGCAGTCGCGTTGCTTTGCCGGACGATCCCGAGAAACTTTTCTTTTCCACGACGGCGCCAGCGGCACGTTTGGGGGTTGGCTCTGATGGCTTTGAGGCGTCTGTTTTGGGCGGCACGAGTGCCGAGGATCTTAAACACGTCCGTATAACTCGCGTTGACGAATCGATGCCTATGGGAGGCTGGCTTAGGGCGCATGGTCTGCCTTGCCAGGGTCTCTACGTCGACACCGGCATCGAGGCGGGGCGCCCGCGCTCTGAGGGTGATGGCAAGCACAGCAACGACGCGATCGTTCCTGCTTCTGTTGCGAAAGGCCCGACGACGCGCGCGCTGCTGCTTCGTGACGGTAGTCAAGAGCCGATTGATGACCTTGAATATGACTACTTGGTGCACTTGGCGCATGACTTTGAACTGATCTACGAGGGCGAATCTCAAAAGCGCGAGGAGCGCCATATCGCTCAGACCCTCCAGATTGGCATGAGAAATTCGCTTGGTGACGTTCCGGGTATCGCGACCGATTCGGTATACCTTTCGGCAACGAATTCGGCGTTGGTCGGCGGCGACTTTTATACGCTCGTCCGTCTTCCCGACGATTGCGCCGTTATGATTTTGGGCGATGTATCCGGCAAAGGAATCGAGGCGGCGTCGATGTCAGCGCTCGTCAAGACGGCGCTGACGGCCTATGCCTGGGAGGGTGCGGGGCCCGCCCGTATGGCCCGCTCGCTCAATAGCATGCTCATGGGCTTTTCGAGAGTCGAGACGTTCGTGACGGCGTTTATCGCCAAGATTGATCTTAAAGCGGGTCGCGCTACCTATTGCTCTGCGGGACATCCTCCCACTATGGTCATTAGACCGTCGTCGACGCCGCTTGGCGGTGGAGAAACCCGAGGGGGAGAAGTGGAGCTCCTTGGGTGCCAATCGGGCGTGATCGGTGCCTTTGAGAGCATGGTGTACGAGACAGGCGTGTTTACGTTCGCTCCTGGTGACATGCTATTCATGTATACCGACGGAACAATCGAAGCACGTGATCGCTCGGGTGCTTTCTTTGGCGAGCAGCGCCTTCGTGACCTTCTGCTCTCTGTCTCGGGTGAGGGCGTATCGGGAATCTGCGGTAAGGTCTTGGGAGAGCTTGACCGCTTTACCGAGTCGGCGCTGGACGATGACATCGCGCTGGTTTCCCTTGAGTTTTTACGGGGTCGATCGTAGACCGCGATGCTTGACGGGCAAAATCTGCGCGGTTGCAGATACGTATGCATCGAGCGAGCTCTTTTGGGGAACCATGGTCGTATGAATGAGTGGAATGACATAGCGGTTCTGACGCCACCGGGTGATGTCGACATCGCCTCGGTGTCCGTGCTGCGCCGACGGTTGGATAATTTGATCGACCGGGGCGTGCGTCGCGTTGTCATCAATTGCCAAGCTGTGGGCTTTATCGACTCGACGGGTTTGGCGTTTTTGCTTACACGCGCCAGAGAGCTCATGAGGCGAGAGGGCCTGCTTTCGCTCGTTAACGCCTCCGATGAGGTCATTCGCTTTTTGGAGATTGCCCGACTTGTCGACATCCTTCATGTTGCGGGTCCGGCGCGTGAGTCGATTCCCGCTATTCCGGTGGGAGAGTTGCCACGATGGAGCAAGAGCGTCGAGGTCCGACAGGGTATCGAGAATCTTCCATACTATCGACATCGCATCGCCGAACTCCTTGAATCGCTTCCGTTGCGCCGCGACGAGCGCTACGATGTCGCGTTGGCGTCGGGGGAGGCGCTGGGTAATGCCTATGACCATGCGGGCGGTATCGGGTGCGTCCTGACGGTTCAGGCCTATGGCGATCGCGTCGTGGTTGAGGTGCTTGATCGGGGTGCCGGCTATTCTATCGATGGAGCGAGCGAACCGGTCGCATCTGAGGAACGCGGCCGTGGTATCAAGCTTATGCGTATGCTCGTCGATAACGTGGAGGTTGCTCGTCGCACAGACGGCACCGGCACGCGCGTGCAGATGGTGAAGCTATTTAGCGGAGCACTGGAATCGCGTGCCTAGCCAATCGCTTTAGCGCGTTTAGCCACCAAGAACACGCGGCCGGCAACTTTTTTGAAAAAAGTACTTGCGTCTTTTGGATAACTCGCGTAAATTAATAACCCGCAAGCGGACATGGCTCAGTTGGTAGAGCACAACCTTGCCAAGGTTGGGGTCGCGGGTTCGAGCCCCGTTGTCCGCTCCATTGCATTTCTGGACCGTTTAGGCGGTCCTTTTTCGGCGAAGTGGCCAAGTGGTAAGGCAGAGGCCTGCAAAGCCTTTACCCCCGGTTCGAATCCGGGCTTCGCCTCCAGGCAACATCCGGGCGCTCCGGCGCCCGTTTTGTTTTACATATGCGGACATGGCTCAGTTGGTAGAGCACAACCTTGCCAAGGTTGGGGTCGCGGGTTCGAGCCCCGTTGTCCGCTCCAAGCGCAACAGCCCGACTACCACGGTAGCCGGGCTTTTTTATGCTCATCGCCCGGGCTCGAACCCGAGAGGGAGCGAGCGTTTTGGGGCGTGGCTGTGGCGTTGTTTGCCGCGAATGTCCGCTTTGGGCGTATCATCGTGGGCATCTCGCATAACCTCGTTGCAAGGGAGATACGCCCCATGGCTACAGAAAAGTCTTCTTCGCGCTCATGGATGTCCGACGCCGCGATCTATCAGATCTACCCGCGCTCGTTTAAGGATTCGACTGGTTCGGGTCTGGGCGATATCGCGGGCATTACCCAGAAGATGGACTATCTTGAGCGGCTGGGTATCGAGGCCATCTGGCTGAGCCCGTTTTACCCATCGCCTCTTGTCGATGGTGGCTATGATGTGGCGGACTACTGCGATGTCGATCCACGTCTCGGCTCGCTTGACGACTTCGATGACATGATCGCTGCGGCTCACGCGCGCGGCATCAAGGTCATCGTCGACATCGTGCCCAACCATTCATCCAGCCAGCACCCCTGGTTCAAAGCCGCTCTTGCCGCCGGCCCCGGATCGCCCGAGCGCGCCCGTTATATCTTCCGCGATGGTCGCGGCGAGCATGGCGAGCTGCCTCCCACCAATTGGAATGCCAACTTTGGCGGCCCCGCATGGACGCGTGTTGCGGACGGTCAGTGGTATCTGCACATGTTTACGCCCGAGCAGCCGGACTTTGACTGGTCATGCCCCGAGGTTCATGCGCTCTTTTGCGACGTCCTGGCGTTTTGGAGCGATCGAGGCGTCGACGGCTTTCGCATTGATGTGGCGCAGGGTCTCGCCAAGGATCTCGACCGCGATGACCTCGACCGGTGGCATCTCGCCGAGGGCGATGACATGGTTGACGACGGCACCCATCCGCTGTGGGACCGCAATGAGGTCCACGAGATCTATCGCGAGTGGCGCCGCGTGTTCGACCGCTATAATCCGCCGCGCAGTGCCGTTGCCGAGGCGTGGGTGCTGCCCGAGCGCCAGTATCTCTACGCGCGTCCCAGCGAGCTTGGCCAGACATTCAACTTTGAGTTTGCCAAGGCCACTTGGACCTATGATGACATGCACACTGCAATCGAGAAGGGCTTGAAGGCAGCCGTCGAATCCGATTCCGCCTCGACCTGGGTACTCTCCAACCACGACGTGCCGCGCGTGGCGACGCGCTATGCCCTGCCGCAAATCAAGGCGACGCGCTACCACCAGATTGCGCTCGACTGGCTCTTGCGCGACGGGTCGTCTTATGACGAGGACCGTGAACTCGGCGAGCGCCGCGCGCGGGCGGCCCTTTTGCTTGAACTGGCGCTTCCGGGCTCGGCATACGTGTATCAGGGTGAGGAGCTCGGCCTTTTTGAGGTGGCTGATATCCCGTGGGCTGCACTCGAAGACCCTACTGCGACCAATACGCACGGACCGAAGCGCGAGAAGGGGCGCGACGGCTGTCGTGTGCCCCTGCCGTGGATAGCGGCGGACGATCCCGCGCAGGGCGGATCGTTTGGGTTTTCGCCGGCGGACGCCGATGTGGCGCCCCATCTGCCACAGCCTGCATGGTTTTCCGATTACGCTGCCGATAGGGAAGAGGCGGACCCGACATCGATGCTTGCGCTCTATCGTGACGCCCTCTGGCTGCGGCGCAAACTGCGCGGGTGTACCAACGATCTTTCGTGGCTCGATCTTGACGGGCGCACCGGTCTTGCGGATGGTGCCGAGGGCGCTGAGGGCGGCGTCATCGCCTATCGCCGTGACAACGGCTGGGCGTGTGTGACGAACTTTGGTGCAGCACCCGTGGAGCTGCCGGCGGGCAGGGTCCTGCTCGCCTCATCACCGCTTGCAGACGGCAGACTCGCGCAGGACAGCTCTGCTTGGATCATGCTCGGTGAGATGTAGGTGCCTCTTGCGGAGAGTTTGCGTTTGCCTGTACCTTCCGCGGCGGCTGATGCCCTCGCGAGGCTCGCGAGGGCGTCGCAAAACTTTTCAAAAAAAGTTCTTGCATAGGATGCGGGCATCACGTAAGATTAATCCTCGTAAGCGGACATGGCTCAGTTGGTAGAGCACAACCTTGCCAAGGTTGGGGTCGCGGGTTCGAGCCCCGTTGTCCGCTCCATTTGGGCGTTTAGCTCAGGGGGAGAGCGCTTCCCTGACACGGAAGAGGTCAGAAGTTCAAATCTTCTAACGCCCACCAAATGTTCGCAGTCCAGAGGCTTTGCTTCTGGACTGTTTTGCTATAAATACACATGATATGTCATCAAATTATCGACAACGGCCGCTTTTCCACGACGTAATTGCTGCTCAGCATAATTTGTCGCTAATTGCCTCTTGGTCTCGTGGGGAGATGATTATTTTGATCATAACCGTGCACGTCGCCCGCGTTTCTATGGTCGATCCCCGTGCGATCATTGATCTTGCGCCGATGGCACCTCATTATGCCGCTCGCGCCCTAAACGATGACCTTCCGATTTCTGCTCGCCGAGAGGCTGCCGGTGTGGGTGCGCTTCTTCGTGACGTTTTGGGTGTCTACGAGGATACGCAGCTTGTGCGCTCTTCATTTGGCAAACCTGAACTTGCTGACGCTAACGCCCCCTCCATCTCGATTTCGCATGCCGCCGGTACGGTCGTTCTTGCTGTTTCTGAGGCCGCGCAGTTATCTGGAGGACCTATAGGCGTAGATATTGAGTCGATGGATGAGGTATCGCCCCTGGCGGTTAGTCGAATGGCAACTACCGAGGAGCGTGCATGGATTGACGCGGTGGGCAATCGGCGGGAACGTTGCCGTCGCATGTGTCAGGTATGGACACGCATCGAAGCCGTTCTCAAAGCGCAGGGGAGCGGTTTTTCGGTTGATCCCGGCAAGGACGGACTGCCTGACGGCTGGAAGGTTTCGTTCGCCGAATACGATGGCAGCGTCATCTCGTGCGCAGCGCGTTTCGTGCCCCAAATTGTCCTCAAAGAGCATATCTTTCATGTAGGATAGGGCTGATTGCCAACAGGGGAGACTGTTATGCCGCTAGATGCAAAGAACGATATCAGCGCCCGCATCGAGGATGCCGTTTTTGAGCTTATGGGGACGACGCCGGTACAGGCGATCAAGGTGACCGATGTGCTGAGGCTCGCGCACACCTCGAAATCGACGTTTTACCGCTGCTATCGTTCTGTTGACGACGTTGTTAAGCGATTTGAGGACGATCTGCTCCAGAACATGCAAGATATTAACGACGTTGCCCTTGAGGCGCGCTTTGGTGACGCTCAGCTCGATCCGACGCCGACGATGATCAAGCGTATGGAGATCTTGCAGCGCAATCGTTCGAAGGTGCTCGCGCTCAACAGTGAAAACGGGGACCCCGTGTTCACGCATAAGGCTACGATTTTTATGCATGAGTATTTTCGCGACCGTTTGCGCTCAACGTTTTCTGACGAGACCGATTTTGACCTGTATCTGGCCTTTGCGCTCGCAGGACATCACAACCTTGTCCAGTATTGGCTCGAGGTCCGTCCCGATTTGGAGGCGCGCACCGTTGCTGCCGCGCTCAATCGCATGTTCTATGCGCCGCTGTTTGTCGACGATGCGTCGCGCCACTGGCACCCACGCATCCCCGATTTTGAAAACCCGCTCGGGTGAACGGCTGATTTTTAGGGATGAACGGTTGCATAGGTTGCGGATTCAGAACAATCCGGCCCTATAAATCGATTTAAGTATGGCCATTTATCTGCTATTTGGAACGCCTAGCCCCGATATATCCCATATGATGGGACATATCGGGGCTTTTTGTCTCACGCGTCTCGTTTAACCCCTCGTAAACTAAAGCTACGTTCAAAAGAACCACTGCAGTAGTTCAACGTGTGACGGCACAGAAAAGCCGCGAGCGCTCTCTCACCTTCGCTCGCGGCTGGACTGCGCCATCATTCCGTACACCTTCACATGATTAGGATGTGATATTCAGTGGTTACGCTCGGAAAAAACATGCGCAGCGTCTCTATTGTAGGCGTAGGCTGCACCCCGTTCAAGGATTTTGAGGAGCATCCCGAGACCCAGGGCATTGGCGAGGGCGAGGCGTTTGGCTATGCGGCCCTCGAGGCAATTGCCGATGCCGGTCTTGAGCCCCGCGATATCGACTTTTTCTATCACGGCAGCGCCAATCCGTATCTCGTTGGCGATTGCATTACCCCAAACATGCAGGTTGCCGATTGGTTTGGCGTTCGTGCCAAGGGCTCTGTCCATCATTCCGAGGCTTGCTGCACGGGCTACGTCGCCCTTGAGCAGGCCGTGATGGCAGTCGCCTCCGGTGCCTACGATGTTGTCCTTACGGGTGCCTGCGATTTGGCTTCGACGCTTCCCGTTGAGCATATGCCCTCCCATATTCGTCGGGACTTTACGCTCGACGTCATGATTCCCTCGCTCGATAAAATCTATGACCGCGCTTATGGTCGCCCGCTCGATGGCGCCTTTGGCGTGTCGTTCGACAACTGGATCAACGAGTATTCGATGCAGTACGACCTTACCGCCGATCAGATCGATGACGCCCTGAACGGCCTTACCAAGAGCCTTCGCCGCGGTGCCGTCCTGAATCCCCTTGCCTGGTACGAGACCACGGTCGAGCAGGATGCGGCCGCCAACGGCTTTGATACCGCCGACGAGTATCTCAAGAGCATGTACAACCCGCGCGTTACGCAGTACCTGCGCGTTACCGGCTTTGAGAAGAAGTGCGACGGTGCCGCCGCTGTTGTCGTAATGCCCACGGAGAAGGCCAAGGCCATGGGTGTCCCGTATGCACCTATCGAGGTTCTGGGTACGGGCGCCTCTGCGGTCGAGGCCGGTCTGCTCCATAACGAGCACTGGGCTACCAAGGTGGCCGCCAAGCAGGTCTATGACCTTACTGGCGTGAGCCCGGATGAAATTGATCTGTTTATGTGCAACGACTTCTTCCTGGCTTCTGAGATCGTTTCGGCCGAGGAGTGCGGCTATATCCCGCGCGGCGAGGCTTGGAAGTATGCGATTGACGGCCGTACTGCATTTGATGGCGATAAGCCCATCAACCCGCACGGTGGCCGTTGCAACTTCGGTCACGCTCATGGCGCATCCGGCATCGCCGATATTGTCGAGGCCGTCAAGCAGATGCGTGGCGTCGCCGGTGCAACCCAGATGAAGAAGGTTCCCGAGACGGCTTTCCTGCGCGGTTTTGGCGGTTCTCAGAACGTGCGCTGCCAGATCCTTCGTACCGTCGCGTAGTCGACCGCGGTTTTCGATTTCCCATAAGGAGTATTCTCATGCAACTCAAAGATATGGAGCCCGTGGTCAAGAAGTTTTACACGGGTCTTGAAGAGGGCATCTATTGGGCGCGCCAGTGCCCCGAGTGCGGAGCCGTCGAGTTTCCGCCTCACCTTGCCTGCAATGCCTGCGGCTACCACAAGACCGATTGGGTCCAGGTTTCCGGTCACGGCCATCTGATCGATTTTACCCTGCCTGGTCCGCAGAACGACAAGCCCTACCTCAAGGAGTATGGCAAGTACGCTTACGGCGCCGTCGATATCGACGAGGGTTCTCAGTACACCTACGTCATCTACGGCATTACCAAGAAGAAGGCCCCCGAGATTCGCGCCAAACTCATGGCGGGCGAGACCGTTGGCGTCCATGCCAAGGTCATAGACCGTCCGGGCTACAAAGAGCTTACGTTCGAGCTTGACGACTAAGTTTTCACCCTTGTAACAATTCGATTCCTCTCTTAGGCCACGGCGGGACCCATGTCTCCAGCCCGCCGTGGTCGCCCCTCTTTTTATCTTAGAAAGGCTTTGCCATGAACGAAGAACTCACTCAGCAGATCTGCGATTTTGCCAAGTCCGCCTACAACTATGACGGCGATGTGACCCCCGAGACGACGTTCGAGACCCTGGGCAAGGGCTCGATGAAGATGATCGCCCTGACGTCCATGATCGAGAACGAGCTCGATGCCGAGGTTCCCGTTCGCGAGGTCATGGTCATGAAGACCATCGGCGAGCTTATCGAGCGCACTGCCGAAGAGATGGAGTAACTGCCATGGACCTGATGCAGACCCTGCGCGAGCAGGCTGCCGCCAAGCCTATGCGCGTTGCTTTTCCCGAGGGCGAAAACGAGACCATGATGCAGGCGGTCGCAAAGATCGCCGCCGAGCATCTTGCCGAATGTGTGCTGGTCGGCGACGGCGGTAAGCTCAAGGAGCTTGCCGATGAGCGCGGCATCTCCCTTGACGGCATCGAGATTGTCGATGTGACCGACGAGGAGGCGAACGCCGCTTGTTGCGAGCGCTACCTTTCTCATCCGGATTGCAAGTTTAAGCCCAAGGGCGCTGCGCGCCGTATGACGCGTCCGCTTGAGCGCGCCCTGATTTTGCAGGTACTCGGCGATGTCGACGTTATGTTCGCCGGTATCGATAACGCTACGGGCGATATCATCCTGGCGGGTCAGACCATCGTCGGTCTTGCTGACGGGGTGGACACCGTGAGCTCGTGCGGTATCGCCGACATTCCCAACTGGAACGGCGGCGAAGGTGGCCTTTTGGCTTTTGGCGATTCTGCCGTTTGCGTTGACCCCACGAGCGAGGAGCTTGCCTCGATCGCGATTTCGTCGAGCGAAACGGTACGCTCGCTGACCGGATGGGATATCCGTTGCGCGCTGCTTTCGCATTCAACTGACGGTTCGATGGACAATGAGCTTGTCGAAAAGGTGCGTCGTGCTCGCGAGATTGCCAACGATCGCCGTCCCGACCTGGCCATCGACGGTGAGTTCCAGTTTGATTCGGCGATTAACCCCAAGGTTGCGGCCAAGAAGGTTCATCGTGAGTCCGCTGTTGCGGGCCAGGCCAACGTGGTCATCTGGCCCGATATCAACGTGGGCAATATCGGCGTCAAGATTATCCAGAATTTGACCGGCGCCAATGCTTACGGCCCCATGCTTCAGGGCTTCAAGAAGATCGTGTGCGATTGCTCGCGCTCTGCGCCCGTCGATGAGATCGTCGGCAACGTGGTGATGAGCTGCGTGCGCGCCCAGGCGCTTAAGGAGGCTTAAGGCATGTCCGATAAAAAGACTCCCTGGCGCATCCTGGTCATCAACCCGGGTTCCACTTCCACGAAGGTGGGCGTTTTTGAGGGCGATGAGTGCAAGCTCAGTAAGAACGTTACGCACGATGCGAAGGACCTTGCCCAGTTCGACGGGGTTTCGGCTCAGATGCCGTATCGCTGCGATCTGATTCTTGGAGCGCTGGGGGAGGCGGGCCTAAAGCTCGAGGACTTTGATGCATTTGTCGGTCGCGGCGGTGGCTTGCTTTCGCTGCCCGGTGGTACGTATGCCATCAACGAGGTTATGCTCGAGCATGCCCGCATCGGTGCGAATGGCGTTCGGCACCCGGCGCAGCTGGGACCCCAGATTGCCCACGAATTTGCCGTGAAATGTGGCAAGCCCGCCTTTGTGGTGAATCCTCCCGATACCGACGAGCTGTGCGACCTCGCACGTATGACGGGCATTAAGGGCGTGTATCGAAACGTGCACCTGCACGCCCTTAATCTCAAAGAGACCGCCATCCGCCATGCGGCAAAGCTCGGTCGCCCCTATGATGAGTGCAACTTCATTGTTTGCCATATCGGCGGCGGCATCTCTATCTCGGCTCATCTTAAGGGCAAGATGGTGGACGGCAACGACATCGTTGGCGGCGAGGGCCCCATGGCGCCGACGCGCTGCGGATCGGTTCCCGCGATCGAGGTCGCGAAGTATACGGCAGAGCATGGTCTCGACGTTGCCCGCGCCCATTGCATGAAGACCGGTGGCTTCGTTGACCTTTTGGGTACGTCCGATGCCATCGAGGTGTGCGATCGCGCCGCTGCGGGCGATAAGGCTGCGGCTCGCGCCTGGGATGCAATGGTCTACCAAATTTGCAAGTGGATTGGCGAGATGGCTTGTGTGCTGAAGGGCGATGTCGACGGCATCTTGCTCGGAGGCGGCATGGTCCACAGCAAGGAGCTCGTTGCCTCGATTGAGGAATGCTGCTCTTGGATCGCCCCCGTGTCTGCCTATCCGGGCGAGTTTGAGCTCGAGGCTATGGCCGCTGGTGCCTGTCGCGTGCTCGACGGTGTCGAGGAAGCGCTCGTGTACAGCGGAGAACCCGTGTTCACCGGATTTAACGACTAATAGTGCTGTGTTTGGGGCGGCCG
Organism: uncultured Collinsella sp.; assembly: GCA_905198825.1. GTDB lineage: Bacteria > Actinomycetota > Coriobacteriia > Coriobacteriales > Coriobacteriaceae > Collinsella. The sequence goes on from CAJKEF010000001.1 coordinate 16,437, forward strand.
CTGGTGATGCCTGGCCGCTCCGACCCTTTTCTCTAAGTGTAAGGATGGATCATGGATAAAACCAAGATCAAGTACCTGGTGGGCATTTATGCTGCCGCCATGTGCATTATGGGCATGTTGGTGCCCGTCCCCATCGTGGCCTCTGTCGCGGCGGCGTTTCCCAACGAAAACATCGCTGCCGTCCAGATGATCATCGGCATCATCCCGTTGATGATGGCGCTGTCCGCCATGCTCGTCTCTTCACAGCTTGCCTCTCGCGTGTCCAAGAAGAAGACGACGCTCGTCGGTCACGTTATCGTGATGCTGGCAGGCGCCTCGGTGCTGGTGTTCCACGACTCGCTCGGCCAGGTCTTAGCGGCTTCTGCTGTCATGGGCCTTGGTCTCGGCGCCGTGCAGAATTCAACGGACGCTCTTATCGCGGATTACTTTGGCGGCAAGCAACGCTCGTTTGTCATGGGCATCTACTCCACTTTTGTTGCACTGGGCGGCATTATCTGGACGATGGTTTCCGGCATCTTGGGTTCTGCCGAGTGGTTCCACAGCTATGCGGCGTACTTCATCATGATCATTTTCATCGTGATCGAGGCTGTTTGCCTTCCCGAGGGTCATCTTGAGCCCAAGCGCAAGGTCAACGTGTTTGCCAATATGCCTAAAGAGGTCGCGATTATCACGCTCATGAGCTTTGTGTTCGTACTCACGTTCCAGCTCTTCAGCTCCAACGTTTCGCTGCTTGTTGTGGGTCGCGGCTTTGGCGGTACCGTGGAGGCCGGTCTTGCCTCTACCGTTATGACCGTTGCCGGTATTGCGGCTGGTCTTTTGGTCGGTCCGCTGTTTGCCAAGTTTAAGAACCTGGCCATGCCGATCGCGTGGGGCGTGACGCTCGTTGGCCTGGGCCTGACGCTGATTGCGCCCGCCTTTATGGTGCTGTGCGTTGCGGGCTTTGTCGTCGCGCTGGGCAAGGAGACCTACGTGCCGCTGGAGGGCAATTTTGCCGCTGGCAACTCTGCCCCCGAGGGACGTGCGTTTAACCTCGCCATTGGCATGGCCGGCATCAACTTTGGCATGGCACTGTCTCCCATTGTGTTTGAGGCCGTGACGTCGCCGTTTGGTGCAACGATTGACCAGAAGTTCATCGCCGGCATGATCGTCTGTGCGGCTTGTGTCGTCTTTGGCGCCATTAAATATCGCAAGCTCACCCCGGCCCAGCTTGCTGAGGCCGAGAAGATGGCGGCCAGCGGCGAGGCGGAGTAGCCGCTCGAGTAGTTGCTTTACCGCACATCATGTTTTAACGGGGCCGCCGACATATGCCGGCGGCCCTCTTTCTACCAATAACCCTGAAAGGCTTACGGCTATGAAGTTACCTGTCAACCGCGTCGCCGGTGTGCTGCTCGATCCCTTTACAGCGGCTCTCGGTCGCATGATGGCTCGCGAAGAGAAGAAATAGCTCCCCGCCCATCGAATGCCGGCGGACGGGGCGCCGGGGCTGTAGTCTTCCGAGCGTTTGCAGTCCTGTCGCTCCGTCCGCCGGCATTCGACCGCAACATGTTGGTCAAGCATAATCTTTTGGAATCTTTTGGCGCGAGCGGCTTGGTTTTGGTAGGATTTGTCAGCGGCTTGACAAGGGGGTTTTATAACTGCCATGCAGGTAGCCGTGTTGGTAACGTTTTACCGACTTGCCAGGAGCCCCTCATAATTAATGCGTCTGCAAATTGACCAATTGCTTTGACCTGCTGAAACACTATATGTTGTGTTTGACCTAAAAAAAGAATACAGGATATAGATGCCTCTTTGTCGTATGATAGATGGCGGACAGAGAGCGAGAACCTTATTCGCCCCATTTGGATGGATCTTTGAGCCCCTGGATTGGTTGCGAGGATTGTCCGCATGAGGGCCTATGGTTATCGAGAACACAGATTGCGCAACGGCGCCGCAAGACAGGGCCAAACCCTGCCGGGCATCGTTTGGCCCTGAAGCGCAATGAGGCTACGATGCGAAAGAGGCAAGAGGATGAAGATCATCAAGCGCAGCGGCACCGAGGTTACTTTTGACATCGATAAGATCGTCAATGCGATCCGCGCCGCAAACTTGGAGGTCGAGGAAGGCTCTCGCCTTACCGACCGCCAGGTGATCTATGCGGCACAAAACGTTGCCGAGGCATGTGAGAAGGCCGGTCACACCGTATCGGTCGAGGAGATCCAAGATCTGGTCGAGGACGAGATCATGCGTCTCGACTGCTACGAGGTCGCTCGCCACTACATCATCTATCGCTATGTTCAGAGCCTGAAGCGCCAGAAGAACACGACCGATGACAAGATCCTGTCGCTGATTGAGTGCAATAACGAAGAGGTCAAGCAGGAGAACTCCAACAAGAACCCGACCGTCAACTCCGTTCAGCGCGACTACATGGCCGGCGAGATTTCCAAGGACCTGACGCAGCGCGTGCTGCTGCCCCAGGAGATCGTGGATGCCCACAACGAGGGCCTGATTCACTTCCACGATTCGGACTACTTCGCCCAGCACATGCATAACTGTGACCTGGTGAACCTGGAGGATATGCTCCAGAACGGCACCGTTATCTCGGGCACGCTGATCGAGAAGCCGCACAGCTTCTCGACTGCTTGCAATATCGCGACGCAGATTATCGCCCAGGTCGCCTCTTCCCAGTACGGCGGTCAGTCGATTTCGCTGACCCACCTGGCTCCGTTTGTCGAGGTGAGCCGCCAGAAGATTCGTGTCGAGGTTGCCCGCGAGCTCGAGGAGCTTGGCGTCTCTGCGTCTGCCGAGAAGGTCTGTGAGGTCGTTGAGGACCGTCTGCGTGACGAGATCCGTCGCGGCGTCCAGACGATTCAGTATCAGGTCGTGACCCTTATGACCACGAATGGCCAGGCGCCGTTCGTGACGGTCTTTATGTATCTCAACGAGGCCCGTACGCCTCAGGAGAAGCACGACCTTGCCATGATCGTGGAGGAGACGCTTCGCCAGCGCTACGAGGGCGTTAAGAACGAGGCCGGCGTGTGGATTACCCCGGCATTCCCCAAGCTTATCTATGTGCTCGAGGACGATAACGTTCACGAGAATTCCCCGTACTTCTACCTGACCCAGCTGGCTGCCAAGTGCACTGCCAAGCGCATGGTGCCCGACTACATCTCTGAGAAGAAGATGCGTGAGCTCAAGCTGTCTAAGGGTGAGACCGCCGGCAATGGCGATTGCTACACCTGCATGGGTTGCCGCAGCTTCCTGACGCCCGACCGTTCGGGCAACGGCTTTAACAATGTTGCCAACGCGCTGAACTATGACCCGACCAAACCTAAGTACTATGGCCGCTTTAACCAGGGTGTTGTGACCATCAACCTGCCCGATGTCGCACTGAGCTCGCATCAGGACATGGACAAGTTCTGGAAGATCTTCGACGAGCGCCTTGAGCTGTGCCATCGTGCCCTGCTATGCCGTCATGAGCGCCTGATGGGCACGCTTTCGGATGCCGCACCGATTCTGTGGCAGTACGGTGCCCTGGCGCGCCTTAAGAAGGGCGAGACGATCGACAAACTGCTCGTGGGCGGCTATTCCACCATCAGCCTGGGGTATGCCGGTCTGTATGAGTGCGTCAAGTACATGACGGGCCACAGCCACACCGAGAAGGAAGGCACGCCGTTTGCCATGGCCGTCATGCAGCACATGAACGACAAATGCGCCGAGTGGAAGGCCGAAAGCGACATCGATTTCTCGCTGTACGGCACGCCGCTGGAGTCGACGACCTACAAGTTTGCCAAGTGCCTGCAGCGCCGTTTTGGCATTATCCCGGGCGTGACGGACAAGGGCTACATTACTAACAGCTATCACGTCCACGTGTCCGAGGAGATCGATGCCTTCGATAAGCTCAAGTTTGAGGGCATGTTCCAGCAGCTTTCGCCGGGCGGTGCCATCTCCTACGTCGAGGTTCCCAACATGCAGGACAACCTCAAGGCTGTCATTCGCGTGATGCAGTACATCTACGACAACATCATGTACGCCGAGCTCAACACCAAGAGCGATTACTGCCAGGTGTGCGGCTACGATGGCGAGATCAAGATTGTCGAGGATGACGGCAAGCTGGTGTGGGAGTGCCCCAACTGCGGCAACCGCGATCAGGAGAAGATGAATGTCGCCCGTCGTACGTGCGGCTACATCGGTACTCAATTCTGGAACCAGGGTCGAACCGAGGAGATCCGCGACCGCGTGCTGCATCTCTAATACCGCTCCGGGGCTGAGCCGAGAGGGCCGCTTGGGCATTTGCTCGCTATTTCGGACAGTCCTGCGCAAGACGAAGGCCACATTAAGTGGCCTTCTTTGCGTGCGGAACTCATATCGAGCAAAAGCCCAAGCGGCCCTCTCGGTTCAGCCAAGTTGATGTAGTTGAGATGCAGCACGCGGCCTGCTCACCCCTCGAAGTTCTTAGCGGAAATGAGTTGACTTGCAACAACGGTTTGCTTGCGGAGTCGGTTGAGCTGCAACAAAGCTTTTATTGGACCTCGAACCCTATACTCGATGTTCGCTTCGTTCATTGAGTTACCTTTTGCATGAGGCCGGGACATATCGTCCCGCCCGCAGTTTCGCAGGCCGCAGGCCGAGAATGTTTGAGGACGGGATGATATGTCCCGGCCTCCCGGGAGAGTTACCTATGAACTACGCGAACATTAAGTATTTCGACATTGCTGATGGGGAAGGTGTTCGTACTTCTCTGTTTGTGAGTGGGTGCCGTCGTGGGTGCAAGAATTGCTTTAACTCCGTCGCGTGGGACTTTGCCGCGGGTGAGCCGTTCGATCGTGCCGTCGAGGATAAGATTATCGAGAGTCTCGACCATCCCTTTATTGATGGCCTGACGATTCTGGGCGGGGAGCCCATGGAACCCGAGAACCAGGCAGGGCTCGTTGAGTTTGTCGAGCGTGTTCGTGCGACTTATCCCGTGGAGTCGGGGAAGACTATTTGGTGCTTTACCGGTGACGTGCTCGAGGAGCTTATGCCGGGCGGTCGTCACCATACCGAGGTGACGGACCGCATCCTTGCCTGCCTCGATATGCTGGTGGATGGTCCGTTCGTTCAGGATCTGTACGATATCTCATTGCGCTTTAGGGGCTCGAGCAATCAGCGCGTGATTGATATGAACGCCACGCGCGCTCGTGCTACACGTGAGGGCGTTTCGCTTTGCGATGCTGTGGAGCTTTGGCGGGACGATCCGGTCTATTCGACCCATACTATGTAGCTTGTGGCCGATGCCGGAGGGCGTGGTACCATAGCGCGAACGCAAAATCGGAAGAGTGAGGCCCAGATGGTCGATCAGGAAAAAGTCGAGGCCGCCATAAGGCTGTTGCTTGAGGGCATAGGCGAGGATCCAACTCGTGAGGGCCTGCTGGAGACGCCGGCACGCGTTGCCCGTATGTATGGCGAGATTGCCGGCGGCATGGACCAGAGCGCCGAGGAGCACCTGTCCAAAACTTTTGCCGTCGCTTCGAACGATTTGGTTATCGAGCGCAACATTACGTTTTACTCGCTGTGCGAGCATCATCTGCTGCCGTTTTACGGCAAGGCTGCCATTGGCTATATCCCTAACGGCCGCGTGGCGGGTCTGTCTAAGCTTGCTCGCACGGTTGAGGTCTATGCCCGTCGTCTGCAGCTGCAGGAGCAGCTGTGTGCACAGGTTGCCGATGCCCTCATGGATTATCTTGCTCCCCAAGGAGCGATCGTACTGATGGAAGCCGAGCATATGTGCATGACCATGCGCGGCGTGCAAAAACCCGGTACCAAGACCGTAACGCTTGCTCGTCGCGGTGTCTTTGAGACCGATTCGTCGCTCGAGGAGCGATTCTTTAGGATGCTGGGTCGCTAACCATGAGAGTCGTCAACGACTTTGCATCGAAGACCGATGGGGGAACGCCGCGTCGCGGCTTTATGGCTTCGGGCCTGACCCCCTTTGGTGCCATGCCTCGCATTGATTACATTTGTGCCAACGGGCTGTTCCGGCGGCACCTGGGCAACATTGCACAGTTAGAATCGGGGCGCATCTTCTGCCGCCACGGTATTGACCATCTGCTGGATGTCGCTCGCATTATGTGGATCAAGAATCTCGAGGAAGAGCTCGAATTTGACCGCGAGGTCATCTACGCTACGGCACTTCTTCACGATATCGGCAAAGATGAACAGTATGAATCGGGTATATCCCATGATGTTGCAAGCGAACGCGTCGCCGATGCGATTCTCGGCGGCATGCCCGAAGACGTGGCGTTTGAGCCGGCAGATGCCGCAGCCATTAAGACGGCCATTCTGGGCCATCGAAAGCTGCGCGTGAACAGCCAGCCGCTCGAGCGCCTGCTCTATGCAGCCGACAAAGCGTCGCGCGCCTGCTTTGCATGCCCCGCGCGCAATGCCTGCAACTGGAGCGATGATAAAAAGAACCTGTCGATTCGCGTGTAGTCGGTATGCGCGGTCGGGGTTCTGAACGAAGGAGACGATCGCGATGACTAACAAAAAGCTGCCCGAGAATGCAACCAAGACCGAGGGTGCCGAGCTTGCCCGTCGTGGCAGGGGCGAGATTTCCGCCGCAACGGCGGTGCCCCATGTGAGCTATGACGACCTGCGCCATGCCGACCGCATTACTATCGACGGTCTCGAGGTCTTTGCCAACCACGGCGTGTATCCCGAGGAGAACGCCCTGGGGCAGAAGTTTGTCGTGTCCTTGGTACTCTATGCCGACCTGCGCGCGGCGGGGGAGCACGATAACCTGGATGCCTCTATTGATTACGGCTCGGTGTGCCACGATGTCGATGGTTATTTGCGCGAGCATACGTTTAAGCTCATCGAGGCTGCAGCCGAGGGTGTGTCCCAGATGCTGCTACGTCGTTACCCCTTGCTGCTTGGCGTGCGTGTTAAGCTCGATAAGCCTTGGGCGCCCGTCGGTCTTCCCCTGGCAAGCTGCGGCGTCGAGATCGAGCGTGTGCGCTAGCCGACGCTAGAGCTCGTTGGCGGGCGGTTTTTTGAGCCGCTGCGACAGAGCTCTATTGTTGGGGCAGTACGTGTCGAGCAAGGCGTGGAACCGCTGATTGTGGCTTGGCTCGAGCAAGTGGACGAGCTCGTGGGCGACAACCATGTCGAGGCATTCGACGGGGTAGGTGGCAAGCTCGCGTGCGATGCGAATGGCGCCGGTTTTGGGCGTGCACGAGCCCCAGCGCGTTTTCATGCTGCGTACGGAAACGCGGGAAACGGCGACACCCATTGCGATTTCGTATGCGTGCACAATATCGCGTAGCGCCGATGTGACCTCGGAGGTATAGAGCTGGTCGATATGGACTTGGAGCTCGTCGGACGTTAGGCCGTCGAGGGCTGCGTGCCGCTTGGCCTGTGGGCCTTCGTCCGGTTCATCGGTGCCCATAAAACTTGCGAAGGTGGCCTGTTTGGGTCGCGGTGTGGGTGATGCAAAGTTGTAATCGAGTGCATCCTGTACCGTGATGGGCTTGCCCCAAAGTGCAATGATGGACGAGGGACTGAGTGACTCTCGCACCGTCGCCTGACGTTGCTCACGCTGGGCAAGTCGGCTGATAATCCAGGCGCTGTTGCGCTTCACAAACACTTCGATACGCTCGCGGCTGGCGCCGAGCGGCGCGCTGGCGTGGACCTCACCGCTCGATGTGACGCGTAGGTTGAAGTTCTTGACGCACTTTTTGGTAACGACGACGGGGATGGGCGTCCCATCCAGTCGGGGTACGGAAATCGTAAACTGCTGCGTCAAAAGCGGTCCTTCAGATTGGGGACGGGCCGGCATGTCGACCGTTCGGCATGCCGGCCCGCTCAAGGGATGTGAAATTAATAACGCTCAAAGAAGGCAAGCGCGTTGTCGCTGCAGAGCTTTTGCATCACGGTCTTGCCAAAATGCTTGGAGAGCATGTTCTGGAACTCGGGCATCTTGCTGGCATCGGAGAGGAAAGCGGGCACCGTGGCACCGTCCCAGTCGCCGCCGAGCGCGATGACGTCCTCGCCGCCCAGGTCGAGCCAGTGCTCGATATGTGCCGCCAGCTGGTCGAAGGTGACGTCTGCGGCGGTCTTGTCGGTTACGTCGTTGGAAAGGAACTCGCTGCAGTAGTTGAGGCCGACGATACCGCCCATGTCGCGAATGGTGCGGAACTGGTCGTCGGTGAGGTTGCGCTTGACGCCGCAAACCGCACGGGAGTTGGAGTGGCTGGCGACGAAGGGACGCGTGGCGTGGGCGACAACCTCGTCAAAGCACTCATCGTTGAGGTGGGAGACGTCGAGTACCATGCCGGCGTGCTCCATCTGCGTAAGCGCCTCGATGCCGGCGGCGGTGAGGCCGGCGTGGGTATCGTGTCCGCTCGCGAGCGGTCCCTGCGCGTTCCAGCTGAGTGATGACATGAGTACGCCCAAGCTCTTGAGCACCTCGATCAGCGCGGGGTCCTCGGCAAAGAACGTGGCGTTTTCGATGGTGTGGATGCAAGCGACCTTGCCGTCTTTGAGTGCAGGGCGAATGTCAGCGGTGCTGCGTACGTTGACCATGCGGTCGTGGTTGAGCATGGCCTGGCCGCTCATGTGCGCCATGATTTGCGCCTGGAAGCGCGCGGCGTGGGCGGTGGGAATCTCGTCGGGGACAAACGTGGCGAAGCACTGTGCCCACGGCGTGTTGCCGATCTTTGCGAGCGAGATAGCGCAGGCGTTGCCCCCGATGAGGTCGAAATCCTGCGGATGTGTCTCGTCGCCGGGGAAATAACCGTCGGTGCCGGCGGTAAAGCGCAGGTCGAGATCGAGTGTGGCCCAGCCGATGCGGTCGGCGGTGTCGCAGTGTAGGTCAAATACGGGGTATGCCATGGTTCCTCCGGTTGCAGCGTTTCTTTGCAAACTGTCATTGAATTGTATGACTAGGGTATAGTTAGCGCCATATGTTCATGGCGGCCCGCGTTGTGCGCCGCCCTTATTACGGAGGTTAGCATGTCCAACCAGGGCAAGAAGGTCAAGACCCATTATCGCGGCACGCTCGACGACGGTACGCAGTTCGATAGCTCCTACGATCGCGGCGAGCCGCTGGAGTTCACCTGCGGCGCCGGCCAGATGATCAAGGGCTTCGACGCCGCCGTGGTCGACATGCAGGTGGGCGAGAAGAAGACCGTGCACATTCCTGCTGCCGATGCCTACGGCGAGCACAACCCCGAGATGGTTCTGACCTTCCCGGCCGAGCAGGTTCCCAACATCGAGCAGATTGAAAAGGGCATGAAGCTCTTCCTGTCCACGCCGAGCGGCATGCCTGTCCCTGCTGTTGTCATCGACGTGACGCCCGAGGCCGTGACGCTCGACGCCAACCACGAGCTGGCCGGCAAGGATCTCAACTTTGATATCGAGCTCGTCGAGGTCGAGGGCTAGAGTATGCCTGCGAATCTGGTTTCGACAGCGTGCCTCGGAAATCTCAATGACCCGTCCTATGAGCTTTTGCTTCGCCGGGAGTTGGGTGGTGTCTTTGAGACCGATGAGCTACTGCTCGATTGGGACCAGGCTGATGCCCGCGCATTTGCGGGCGTGACGGAGCTGGGGCGTACGGTCGTTATTCGGCCGGGCGTTGTCGATGGCAATTGTCTTGCCGATGGCGACGTACTTGCCATCGACCGCTCGGGCACGGTTCCCGTGGCAGTTGTCGTGCGTCTGCGCAGCGCCGAGGTCTATCTGGTCGAAGTCGACCGCATGGACCCGATCGCGCTTGCGCATGTATGCTGGGAGATCGGCAACATGCACGCACCGCTCTTCCGGGGCGACTCGGACGAGCATGCCGTGCGCATGTATACGCCGCTGCAGCCGGTTTTGGGCCGCATGCTCCGGGGTGTCGAGGGTGTTCGGCTCTCGGTGGTTACCCGTGAACTCGATGCGGACCGGCGCTTTGCGTCGAGCGCGGCGGATGCCGTTGTATGTATGGCTCCCGACTTTACGATCGTAAAGAAGGCGCGCGGCTAGCGTGCGTATGCGTAAGACGGACTTTGAGAGGCAACTATTCAAAGTCCGTCTTGCTGTTGATGAGATGCTTTGGGGGAACATATGGGTCTTGAGGGAATCAAGCTGATCGCCTGTGATTTGGATGGTACGCTGCTACATCCTGGGGAGCGCGAGCCACGCCCCGAGGCCTTTGAGCTCATTAATGAGCTGCATCATCGCGGTATTGTGTTTATGCCGGCGAGCGGCCGTCAATATGCGAGCTTGCGCTATCTGTTTGCCCCGGTGGCCGATGAGCTCGCCTATGTGTGCGAAAACGGAGCCCTGGTGATGAGCGAGGGGCATGCCGTCGTCAAGCGCTCTATGGGGCGTGACTTGGCGATGGATATCGCGAATGCCGTGGTCGCCTACCCCCATGCCGACGTGACCCTTTCCTGCGAGGGGCACCTCTACACCATAAGCGGCAACGATGCGTTCATCGACCATTTGCGTTACGAGGTCCATTGCGATGTGGCGGTGGTCGACCGTCCCGAGGACATTGACGAGGATGTCATTAAGATTGCGTTTCAAACGCCCGAGACGGAGCAGCCGGCAGCGCTGGAGTATTTCGTGCGCCGCTTTAGCGACCGGGTCGATGTGATGACATCGGGAACCGAATGGACCGACTTTATCGGCTTTGATTCGGGCAAGGGGTCCGCGCTTGCCGATTATGGTCGCGCGCTGGGGATCTCACCTAACGAAATGATGGCGTTTGGCGATAACGAAAACGACCGCGACATGCTCAACGTAGTGGGTCATCCTTGTCTAATGGAGAGCTGCAATCCCTCTATGCGCGGCATCAACGACCGCGTCCGTTACGTGCGCACGGTCGAAGAAGAATTGCGTCGCCTGCTTGCCAAGTAGGCATGTCCCAAAATCTACCTACAGTTGGGGCAGAGGCCCTCGAAGATGGTGTAGTGCGAGGTGACGTTCCAGCCGATTTGCTCGGACGCCTTGGCGTCGAGCTGGGCATCGAAGGGGAGCGGCACATCGATGACGCGGCTGCACGAGGTGCAGATGATATGCGCATGCGGCTCGATCGTGCGATCGAAGCGGCTGCCGCCCGGCGTCTTGATGGAGAGAATCTCCCCGGCGTCGGCCAAGAGATTGAGATTGCGGTAGACCGTACCGCGGCTGATTTTGTCATCCTGCGCGTGCACGACGTTGTAGATTTCGTCGGCGGTGGGATGGTTATAGCTTTGGCGCACGGCGTCAAGAACCAGCTTTCGCTGCCTGGTATTCCTTCTTTGCACCGCCATGCGCCTCGCCTCTTTTCCATCAACGGTCGTAGGTAAATGATACCGTATTTAGCACACAATACTAATAATGAGGACTGAAACCGTCTTCATTGGCAAGTGGGGCTCGGACCTGGGCGTCTACGAGGCGAAAACGCGTTCCCATGCGCTCGTAGGAGGCATGAAGCGCCTCGAGATGAGATAGGATGCTTGCCGGAGCTCCCTGTATCTCCATCTCGACTGAGCCGTCTTCCATGTTACGCACCCAGCCGGTGAGTGCGCGTGCCTGCGCGAGGTTGGTGTTGGTAAAGCGAAAACCAACGCCTTGGACTTGCCCCGTCCAGCGCAGGAAATAGCGCAGGGGAGTGTCTTGAGTGGCCTCGTCGCTTGCGAGTACGGTAAGCCTGCGGCGCAGCTCGAGCTCGACGTTTGATGGTTTTTGAGGCTCTCGACTGCCGCCGGTGACGCTGGAGAAGAACGTATCGAAGAGGCCCATCGCTATGCCTGCTTGCCTGCGTCGGCCGGGAAGGTTATGCCGGCCTGCTGACGCACGGCATCCATGATGCGCAGTGAGACGAGCGTGACATCGCGGTAGTGGCCGAGCTCGTGGCGTCCCGCCGGGGTCTCCCAGATTTCTTCCTTAACGTTATCGATGCCACCGATGGCGGTGATAAAGTCCGTGAGTTCGTATTCCATAGTGTTGCTTGATTTGGGCAGGTCGAGCGCGCGGCCGTTGTCGCCCTGTTCGCGCGGTGCCTCGGTCGCCGAGCCGCGTACGACGTCGCCGCGGTAGTCGATGCGTACGTTGCGGGGCGTGGACAGATGGTCAATCTGGATGGTGCCACGCTCGCCTTCGATCTGCGAGGGCAGCAGGTCATTCGTAATTTTGGAGTGTGCGAGCTCGACGGAGATACGGCCACCGCCATAGCTGGCGAGAATGGAACCGCACCCGTCGATGGGGCCATGGGTGAGCTCTTGCGTTGAGGGGTCGAGCAGCGTGGTCATGCTGGTGAGACCGGAGGGCATGCCGAAGATTTCGACCATGGGCTCGACGGTGTAGACGCCAATGTCCATGAGGGAGCCCGAGGCCATGTGGCAGTCGAAGATATTGGTGGCGCGCCCCGCGAGGATTTCGTTGTAGCGTGAGGAATACTTGCCAAAGCGCAGCGAGGCGCGGCGAATGGGCGCAATTTCGCCCAGAGCGTTCTCAATGGCGTGGAAAGCGGGATCGTGAAGCGGGCGCATGGCCTCGAGAGCCACGACGCCAGCTGCCTCGGCAGCCCGGAAGACCTCGAGCGCTTGCGCCTCGGTGGCGCAGAAGGGCTTTTCGACGATAACGTGCTTACCGCCGGCGATGCAGGCGAGCGCCTGCTCGTGATGGAGTGCGTTGGGGCTGCCGATGTAGACGGCATCGACGTCGTCGGCGGACGCGAGCTCGTTGAGTGCGGTGAAGTTGCGTTCGCCGCCGTGCTTAGCGGTGAAGGCGGCGCCGCGATCTGCATCGCGCGAGAGCGTACCCACAAACGCGGCTTGGTCGTTGGCGTTGACGACCTGGATAAAGTCGTCGGTAATCATGGATGTGCCGATGGTCGCTATACGCAGCATGTATCCCCCTCGTGCCGTTCGGTTTACAGGATGAGTGTAGCGCGAGGGGGCAAGAAATGGCGTGCGAAAACGCCGTTACAGGTCGCTCTCGTTAAAGCCGGTGTCGATATCGAGGTTGGCTCCGTCGGCCGCGGTGGTGGCGAGCTCGTCGCAGCGCTCATTGAGCTCGTGGCCGGCATGCCCCTTAACCCAGATGAACTCCACCTTATGCTTACTCTTTGCGGCAAGCAGGCGCTCCCATAGGTCGCGGTTCTTGACGGGCTGCTTGTTGGCAGTTTTCCATCCGCGCTTTTTCCAGCCGTCGATCCAGTGCTTGTTAAAGGCGTTGACGACGTACTGCGAATCGGAATGGACTTCGACCTCGCAGGGGCGGTTGAGTGCCTCGAGCGCCACGATGACCGCCATGAGCTCCATGCGGTTGTTGGTGGTCTTGGCGTAGCCACGCGAAAGCTCGGAGGTGAAGGTCTTGCCGGCGGGGTTGGTGTATTTGAGCACGGCGCCGTAGCCACCGCGTCCCGGATTAGATCGAGCCGAGCCGTCGGTATAGATGATGACCTTCACATGGTTCCTTTCGTTGGGTACGTTTCGTGTGAGTGACCATTGTAGCGCCATGCCCGTCGGGGGCTAGCAATCTCCGATTTCTACCCCGTCTTCTGACGGTTGGTCGGCATGGATGATGCGGTTGAGTTCGTCGAGGTATTGCTGCAAGAGGGGAGAGGGCTTGCGATCGTCGTGCATGATATAGCCTACGTGCATCGTTGGGGCGTCTGCTAACGGGATCGAAGCCATACCCCATTGCATTTCATTGGAGAGGACACCGGTCGACAGGGTGTAACCGTTCGACGTGATAAGTAAGTTAGTAAGTGTTCCGCGGTCTGAGATTCGTATGTTGCGGTCGCAAGGGATATAGCTAAAGGGTTCCTCGGCGTAATAGAAGGAGTTTGAGGTTCCCTGCTCAAAGCTGTAGCGCGTATAGGGCGTGAGGTCGGCAAGGGACAGCTGAGGGCGGCGTGCGAGCGGGTGGCGTTCGCTAACGAAGACGTGGACCGTCGCGTCGAAGAGGGGGTGGAAGCTCGCGCGGGCATCGGCGAAGGCCTTCTGCAGAACGCGGGCGTTAAAATCATCTAGATACAGAATGCCGATATCGCTGCGAAATGCACGGACGTCGTCGATGATTTGCGAGGTGGTGGTCTCGCGCATGATGAACTCGAACTTGCTGTCGCGGCAGCGCTCGACGACGTTGACAAAGGCCTCGACCGAAAACGCGTAGTGTTGGGCCGAGATGGCAAGGCGCGCCTGGGGTGTACCGCCGTCCTCGTAGCGGGCCTCGAGCATGTCAGCCTGCTCCACGACCTGGCGCGCATAGCCTAAAAGCTCGGTACCGTCGTTGGTGAGCGTGACGCCGCGGCTAGAGCGCGTAAAGATCTCCAGATGGAGCTCCTGTTCCAGGCTTTTGACGGCGTTTGAGATGTTGGACTGAGCGGTATAGAGGCGCTGAGCTGCGGCGTTGATTGAGCCGGACTCTGCCACGGCGATCAGAAAACGAAGCTGTTGGAGGGTCATCGGCGCCCGTCCTTTCGATAGCTATCTAAAAAACAGATAACAGGTTAGCGCTTTTAAGTGATTGACCGAGCGAAACAATGCTCGTACTATTCAAAACACACAAAGGAGGTAGGTAATTAAGCCGACCACGAGAACGGGATGTCAAAAGGAGGCCCGCATATGAATTGCTTACTAAGACGAATGCCGGGCTCCTGTTTGCGCCCGTCGGCGTGATCAGGAGACAGCGACTTACTTCTCTTACTCTTATTTACTTCTATCTGATCAAGGAGATCATCATGAGCCAGTTCATCAACAACCCCGAGCATACCTTTGGTTTCGATACCCTGCAGCTGCACGTTGGCCAGGAGAGCGCCGATCCTGCATCCGACTCCCGTGCCGTGCCTATCTACCAGACCACGAGCTATGTGTTCCGCAACTCCCAGCATGCTGCTGACCGCTTTGGTCTTGCCGACGCCGGTAACATCTACGGTCGTCTGACCAACTCCACCCAAGGCGTCTTCGAGGACCGCATTGCCGCGCTCGAGGGCGGCGTGGCGGGTCTTGCCGTCGCCTCCGGTGCTGCTGCCATCACCTATACCCTGCAGGCTCTTGCCCAGGCCGGTGACCACGTGGTCGCCCAGAAGACCATCTACGGCGGTTCCTACAACCTGCTGGAGCACACGCTCTCCCAGTTTGGCGTCGAGACCACCTTCGTCGATGCCCATAACCTGGACGAGGTCGAGGGTGCCATCAAGGACAACACCACGGTCATTTACCTCGAGACGCTCGGTAACCCCAACTCCGATATTCCCAACATCGACGCTATCTCCGAGGTCGCCAAGAAGCATGGCCTTCCGGTTGTTGTCGATAACACCTTCGGCACCCCGTACCTCTTCCGTCCGCTGGAGCACGGCGCCAACATCGTCGTCCACTCCGCAACCAAGTTCATCGGCGGCCACGGCACCTCGCTGGGCGGTGTGATTGTCGATGGCGGCAACTTTGACTGGAAGGCGAGCGGCAAGTATGCGCAGATCGCCGAGCCCAACCCCTCCTACCATGGCGTCTCGTTTGCCGAGGCTGCCGGTCCCGCCGCCTTCGCGACCTATGTCCGCGCCATCCTGCTGCGTGACGAGGGCGCTTGCATCAGCCCGTTTAACGCCTGGGTCCTGCTCCAGGGCACCGAGACCCTGTCGCTGCGCGTCGACCGCCATGTCGAGAACACCAAGAAGGTCGTTGAGTTCCTTGCCGGCGACAGCCACGTTGCCAAGGTGAACCACCCGAGCCTGCCCGAGCACCCCGATCACGAGCTCTATCAGAAGTACTTCCCCCGCGGCGGCGCTTCGATCTTCACCTTCGAGATCAAGGGTGGTCAGGAGGCTGCCTGGAAGTTCATCGACCACCTGCAGGTCTTCTCGCTGCTCGCCAACGTGGCCGACGTCAAGTCGCTCGTCGTGCACCCGGCTACCACCACGCACTCCCAGCTCTCTTCCGAGGAGCTTGCCGAGCAGAACATTACGCCCTCCACGATTCGACTTTCCATCGGTACCGAGAACGCCGAGGACATCATTTGGGATCTGAAGCAGGCCTTTGCCGCACTGGACGAGTAGGGCGACTTGTGCAAGGACCCCTTGCGACTCGATAGGTATAACTGCATAAAATGCCTGCTCAAGGCGCCTGTGCGAACAATGGTCGCACAGGCGCCTTTTTTGCATAGAGAGGGTGCAAAAACAGGGTTTTTGGCACGCTTTATGCATTCGAGTTGTGGAAAACTCCTGTTGAGAGGATGTGAGTTTTACGCAATTGACGTGCGCCTTTTGAGTAAAACCGCAGGTCGCGATTTGCTCGGGGTACTATGCAGCGCGATCGAATCACACACAGCTCAAACGCAGCAAAAACGCACTACGGAGGTTTCCAGCTACATGAGGATCGATTCACGAAAACCGAAGGCCGCCGCCCTTTCTGCCACGCTTGCCGTGGCGCTTTTGGTGGGTGCCGGCGTAACCGAGGCCCACGCGGCGACGCTGTCCGACGCGGTTGGGTCCGCGCCCTCCGAGACCACGTTGATGCAGCCCGTCGATTATCGCGGCGACGGTTTTGGCTCCATGCAGGAGTGGAACGCCTCCATGGGGGCCAAGCGCGACTCTTTGGAAGTTCGCGCTCAAATTATCATGAACATGTATGGCGACTATGCCACCGATGACGAGCGCGCCGTGCTTCAAGAATGCATCGACGGTGCGGGTAGCCTGCTGACGATGGGGGAGGTCGACGCCAAGTCGACCGAGCTCGACGAGCTTCGCTCTACGCTTGAGGATGCCAAGCGCGAGGCGCTCGAGGCTGCCGCGGCCAAAGCCGAGGCTGCTGAGGCCGTTCAGGCTTCGTATTACAATGCCGGCTCCGGCTCGTCTTACGCGTCTGCTGCGTATTACGCGAACGGCTCGGGCCTGACGCGTTCGAGCGGCGTCAATAACTATAATGGCCGCCGCGAGACTTATTACAGCAGCAACGTGTTGTATCACCACCGCACGGGCGAATGGACGCAGGATTCCGAGGGCTTTTGGCGCGATTCTGATGGTTACTACGTCGTGGCCGCGGGCGATAAGGCTCAGGGCTCCACGTTTACCGGTTCCAAGGGCGAGTGCAAGGTCTATGACTCCGGCTGCGCAGCCGGAACCACCGACTACTACACTGGCTGGTAGTTTTTCTGCATCACGGATATTTGGCGGACGGGCGTCTATACCGAGCTTTAGGGCAACGTAAGGACGCCCGTTCTATGTATGCGTTTGAGTTAACAGAGCGCTTACCGTGGCAGTACGCCGCGCATATGGGCACGGGGCACACTAAGTCACGAGAAACAAAGTCTTTCTCGTGGAGGAAGTGGTTCCATGAACGCTCGAGATGTCGCTATTGCCGTCGTTGCCCTTTTGATCGGATGCCTTGGTCCGACGGCGGCGCTAACTGCCGGCTTGCAGTCCGATACGGGCGCCGCTCCTGTGATTGTGGGCGCCTTGATTGCAGCGGCGCTGCTGGGAAGCGCCGGCGTGCTGCTTTGCCGCGATGACGAGGACGAGGTTCCGGAATCGCAAAATAAGCCTCAGTTTTAGCCTCGAGCTAAATGCAACAGGCCTTCGCGAATGACGGAATCCTCGCGAAGGCCTGTCTGCTTGTATTGCGCACATCGCGATGCGGCCGAGGCTACCAGCTGCTTTCTATTTCGCGAATCCTCTGGTAGAGCCACTCGTTTTGCGGCACTTGGATATCGTGTTTGGCTGCGAGGCGGCAAATGGTGCCCGCGAACTCCTCGACTTCGGTTTTGCGCTTTGCGATGCGGTCTTGCGCCATCGAGGGCATACCGGCGGGGTCGATTCCCTCGATGAGATGAGCCATCTGCGTCAGGTCTGCCTCGGTCAGCTCAACGCCCTCGGCGTTGGCGACCGCAAGCGTTTCGCGCATGGCGGAAACAAAGCAGCGGCGCTGCTCGGAGCCCGGCTCCGTGGCGCTTCCGTAGGTCCCGCCGTAGGCCATACAGGTCTGGTTGATGCCGTCGTTGAGCATGAGTTTGGCCCACATGCGGTGCGCAATGACGCTCTCGACGGTATGGGCGATGCCGCAGCGCGTGTAGAGCTCGTCGATGGCGGTGACGGTTGCGGGCTCGGTGCCCGCTGCCGCGCCAAAGCGGATTTCGCCGGTGTTGGTAAAGGTGAGCTCTCCGTTGAGGAACACAGCGTCCATGCCCTGGCAAATACCAAGAACGGTATGCTCCCAGCCAAAGCGCTCGGCAATCTTTTGCTCGCTCGTGATGCCGTTGCATAGTGAGGCGATGAGCGTGTTGGGTCCCACGACTCGCTCCATAGTCTTGAGCGCCACATCGAGTCCAGTCGTCTTGACTGTAAGAATGACCAGATCGGCGGGCGTTGCCTCGCTGGCGCGGACGGACGTGAGATTGCAGGGCTCGCCGTTGACGGTGAGCGCGTCGTTCGCGTGACGCTCAAAACGGGCGTCATCCATACGTATTCGACGGCGTCGTTGCCGAGCGCCCTGGCAATCATGTTGCCGTAGAGCAGGCCGACGCCACCCTTGCCGATAAAGGCGACCTTGTTGATCTGCACGTGAATCATCTCCCCATATAAAAGGCGCCCGCGTAAGGGGCGCCTGATGGATTGTATGCCGCCAGAGTGATGGGTGAGCACGCGGGGCTGCTGTTATGAAAAAGAAACTTTTGCGCTGTGCGCTTATACCGCAGGGCAGACCGCGAAAACGCGTGCGGGATATCCAACGCCATCGCGGACCTTGGGGAAGGTGCAGAAGATGACGGCGCCCGTGGCGGGAAGCTCGTCCAGATGGTCCATGACCACGATTTGGTAACGGTCGACCGAGAGGATGTACTGCTCGCCGGGGTAGGGGTAGGCGTCCTCACGCGTGGTCACGCTTGCCACCTTTCATCGGGCTTTTTGCTGATGTTAAAGCGGTGTCGTGACGGCTCGATTTCTGCTACGTTACGATACGTTCTCGATTGCGATTCCAATGTGTTTCGACGGCGTGGCCGTTGTGTTTCGCCTCATTAGGGCTTCGAGGGGAGAGGAGGGGCAGTGCAATATCGCGTTGACCCCAAAAGCGGCAACCGTATCTCGGCGCTGGGGCTGGGTTGCATGAGGTTTCCCGGTGCGCCGGGACACCCCGATGCGAAGACGGCCGATGCCATCATTTCCCGTGCGGTGGAGCAAGGGATAACCTATCTGGACACGGCCTATCTCTACCCCGGTAACGAAGCTTGTGTGGGAGCTTCGCTTGAGCGCCTGGGTCTGCGCGACCAGATTTTGCTCGCGACCAAGTTGCCGCACGCTTCGTGCAAATGTGCGGAGGATTTCGACCGCTTTTTTGACGAGCAGCTGCGCCGTTTGCGGACTGACCATATCGACTACTACCTCATGCACAACATCACCTCGCCCGCGCAGTGGGAGCGCGTGGCAGTGTTGGGTATCGAGGATTGGATTGCGCACCAAAAGGCTGCGGGGCGTATTCGCCAGATAGGTTTTTCGTACCACGGCAGTGCGGCGGACTTCCTCACGATGCTTGACGCGTATGACTGGGACTTTTGCCAGATCCAGTACAACTACGCTGGAGAGCGCTACCAAGCGGGAACGGCGGGACTCATGGCGGCTGCGGAGAGCGGGCTCGCGGTGTTTGTGATGGAACCGCTTTTGGGTGGACGCCTGGCGGGCAAGCTGCCTCCGCGGGCCCGCGCCGTGCTCGATGACGTACGCGATCCGTATCTGAAGACGCCGGCTGCTTGGGGCCTTTCGTGGGTGTGGAACCATCCTCAAGTCACGATGCTGCTTTCGGGCATGACCGATACCGCGCAGGTGGATGAGAACGCGGCATTGGCGGATCGCGCACTGCCGGATTCGATGACGACAGAGCAGCTCGATACCATCGCGCGTGTGCTGGGAGAGTTTGAGAAATCGAATCGCGTGCCCTGTACGGGGTGCGGCTACTGCATGCCGTGCCCCAAGGGCATCAATATTCCCGGTTGCTTTGGCGCCTACAACGCGAGCTACGCACATAGTTGGTTTACGGGGCTGTCTCAATACTTTACGGCGAGCGCGGTACGCACAAGCGAGCCCAAGTTGGTGAGCAATTGCGTCAAATGCGGCAAATGCGCGCGGCACTGCCCGCAGCACATCGATATCCCCGGGCGCTTGGACGACGTACGCAGCCGTTTTCAGCCTGGCCCCGTGACGGCGGTGCTTAAGGCCTTCGGCAAAACGCGCTCCTCATGACCCTTTTATAACTTGCGGTGGAATAGTTCCTGTTTGCGGCAGAATAGGGGCCAAGCAGGAACTATTCCACCGCAACTGAAGGGGGCTGTCGTGGGCCATCGGGATTCATGTGATGATTTACGTGGGGTTCGTTGGGGCGTTTTGGGCGCTGGGCGCATTTCGCATCGATTTGCATCGTCGCTCAAGGAGGTGGACGGGGCACGGCTTGTGGCTGCCGCCGGTCGCACTCCTTCGCATGTTGAGGAGTTTTGCGGGGCGTTTTCGATTGATGCCGCGCACAGTTATGCCACCGCTGACGATAGCGGCGATGCGGCTTATGATGCGCTGATTGCCGACCCCGATGTCGACGCAATTTACTTGGCTCTTCCACATGGCATGCATGCGCATTGGGTCTGTCGGGCACTGCGCGCGGGAAAGGCCGTGCTGTGCGAAAAGCCGGCCGTTTTGAATGAAGAAGAGGCCCATGCGATCGCCTCCGTTTCCCGTGAGTGCGGTGTGCCGTTTATGGAGGCGATGAAAAATCGGTTTTGCCCGATGCGCACTCGCGTGAAGGACTTGCTTGCGTCGGGCGAGCTCGGCCGTATCGTCTCGATTGAAAGCGTGCAAAAACTCGATTATGGTGAGCCCCCTTCGAGTTATCTGCTCGACCCGTTGCAGGGTGGTTGTCTATATGACATGGGCTGCTATGCGGTCGGGTGGTTTGAGGATCTACTTGCGGGTGCGTGCGATGTTTCGTCTCGTGAAGTTCGCTGGCGTGACGTATCGGGCGGCCACGTGGATTGGGCCGACGAGATCCGTATGAGCGTCGGCGGCATACCCATTCATATGGTGTGCGACGGCAAAGCAGCATATGAAAGCCGTTTGACGATTGCCTGCGAGCGGGGCTCGTTGGAAATCGAGCGCCTCCATCGCCCCGAGCTCGCCCATGTGAAGTACTCCGACGGACGAATGCTCGAAATAAATGCTCCGTTTGGGGTCGATGATTTCTACGGCGAAATCCAGCATGCGACCCAGCTCATCCGGGCGGGGAAACTCGAGAGTCCCGTTATGCCCCTTGCCGCCACACAGCGCTGTGCGCGTATTATCGATGCAATCCGTCTGGCCCTCTAGGACTTGGCGCTGACGCGTAGGGGATCATGACGCTGGCGCCCGTAGCCATAGTGCTTGGTGGCCTGCATCTCTGATGCCCCTTTTATAAGTTGCGGTGGAATAGTTCCTGTTTGCGGCAGAATAGGGGCGAAACAGGAACTATTCCACCGCAACTGATGAGGGGGAGCTGGAGATGCTGACGATTGGGTGCCATCTTTCGACGACGAAGGGCTATCGGGCGATGGGGGAGACGGCGTTATCCATTGGCGCCAATACCTTTGCATTCTTTACGCGCAACCCGCGCGGCGGCAAGGCGAAAGACCTTGACATGGATGACGTGGCCGCCCTGCGTGACCTTATGGCGCAAAATGATTTTGGCCCGCTTGTGGCTCATGCCCCGTATACCTATAACCCCTGCTCAGCCAAAGAGCGGGCGCGCGAGTTTGCCCTGGAGGCCATGGCGGAGGACCTGCGGCGCATGGAAGCGCTGCCCGGTAACTACTACAACTTCCACCCCGGCGCGCATGTGGGGCAGGGCTCCGACGCCGGCATTCAGATGATCGTCGACACCCTGTGCCAGATGATGTTTGAGGGCCAGCAGACGACGGTACTGCTCGAGACCATGGCGGGAAAGGGTACCGAGGTGGGCCGTAGCTTTGAAGAGCTGGCGCGCATTATCGAGGGTGTTGCTGCCAGACGTCCAGAGCTATCGGACAAGCTGGGCGTTTGCTTGGACACCTGCCATGTGAATGACGCCGGCTACGACATCATCCATGATCTGGACGGCGTACTCGACGAGTTTGACCGCGTGGTGGGTATCGACCGCTTGCATGCTGTACACATCAACGATTCGAAGAACCCCTGCGGCGCCCATAAGGACCGCCACGAATGCATCGGTAAGGGCTACCTGGGTAGCGAAGAGTTTGGCGGCGGTATGCAGGTTATGCAGGATATTGTATCGAATGGCCGCTTGCGCGCATTGCCATTCATTTTGGAGACACCGAACGAACTTGCAGGTTATGCGGCTGAAATCAAACTGTTAAGGTCGTTGCAGCAGTAATGGCTGCCATAAAGTGGAGCACTTCATTCACGTTATGGGTTTGTTTCAATCAGTTTTCTAATTGCAGATTCTTCCAAGCGGGTGCATAATAACCCTCAGTTTTTGCAGACCTCTGAATCAAACGGGGTCACCGGAAGGAGACTGATTATGAAGCTCAAGAAGCTTGGCGCATTTGCCGCCACGGGTGCTATGGCGCTCGCCCTCGCTCTGACGGGCTGCGGCTCGTCCAACGCCACCTCTGGTTCTAATGCCGGTTCCAGCAGCTCTGACGACGCTAAGGTCGAGAAGGTCGACGGCTCCAAGGAGTACGCGCTCGTCAAGGACGGTACGCTGACCGTCGGCACCTCTGCCGAGTACGCTCCGTTTGAGTACAAGGATGACAACGGCGATTATCAGGGCTTTGACCTTGAGCTTATCAAGGCTATCGGCGACAAGCTGGGCCTGGATGTCGAGTACGTCAACAATGACTTTGACACGCTGGTTCCGGGCGTCGCTTCGGGCGCCAAGTATGACGTCTCCATCGCGGCTATCACCGACACGCCCGAGCGTGAGAAGGAAGTCACTTTCTCTGATTCCTACTACATGGACGATCAGGCTATCGTGACCAAGGTCGATAACACCGACATCACGGCCGACAACTACAGCGAGAAGCTCAACAACGCCGACGCTACCATCATCGTCCAGTCTGGCTCGACCGCCGAGTCCTTTGCCCAGGAGAACTTCCCCAAGGCCAAGATTGTCCCCTACAAGGACGCTACCGAGTGCTTCAGTGCCCTGCAGTCCGATAAGGGTGATGCCGTGGTGACCAACCGCTCCGTTGCCAGCCAGCTGACCGCCGAGCAGTTCAACACCTGCCAGACCATCAAGCAGATCAGCACCGGCGAGGAGTACGCTATCGCCATCAACCAAGGCAACACCAAACTTAAGGACGACATCAACCAGGCCATCAAGGACCTGACCGACGACGGTACCGTTGACGCCCTCATGGCTAAGTACAACATCAAGTAAAATAACTACTTGATTGCGCGCGGGCCCTTTCCGTTTTGGCGGAGAGGGCCTTTGCGCTTCTCTTGACGGAGAGCATTTCCGTCTCGTTTTGCCGGCAACTTCTACGATAGGAGCCACCTTGTCTCGACTGAACAAAGGGGCCGCGGAGCAGCGTTTTTCACTGCCCGCCTTGCTCCAAAAGCTAGCCTGCGTCATGGTCGTGGCGCTCGCGCTGATGTGCGCGGGGGCATATGCGCCCACGACGGCCCAGGCGCTTGAGACCGCAAAGATTACCGCCCGACCCAACACCGGTTCGGGCAGCGCTGTGGTCGGCGGTACCGAGACGCGCATTACCTGGGAGGTCCAGGCCGATGTCGACGAGGAGCTGAGCGGTCTTTCGCTGACGTTTGTCGACGGCACGACGTTTGGTACCGATGACACGCGATTGACGATGCTCTCGGGCGAGGACCTCATGGATCGTACGCCCATGAAGCCCACGTGCAAGGCTGACGGTCAGACGCTCAAGATCGACTTTGGCGAGACGGCGCCTGCCGGCGGCTTTTTCCGTGTCGAGGTTTACGGCGTGACGTTCCCCGTCGAGGGCGGCGATGAGGCCTTTAGCGGCACCTACACTTTGGCCGATGGTTCGACCAAGAAGATCTCCAAGATTCCGTCGGTGGAGATCAAGGGCGTGACGGCGTTCGATAACTTCCTGGCCGATCTTAAGGAACAGCCGTGGGTCGAGGCCTGGAACTCCAATATGTTCCTGCGCCTGTTCTTGAACCCGGTGATTTTGGTCCAGAGCCTGCCGATCGTCTTTAAGGGCTTCCTTATGTCGCTCTCGATCGTGCTTGTGGCGTTTCCGCTGGCGATCCCCTTTGGCTTTGCCCTGTCGCTCATGCGTATCTCCAAGTCGCGTATCCTGCGTTGTCTTGCCGGCATCTATGTGAATATCATCCGCGGTACGCCGGCGTTCCTGCAGATCTATATCGCGTTCTTCGGTCTGCCGCTTGCCGGCGTCAAGGTGGACGACTATGTCTTGGGCGTTATCGTCATGGCCATGAACTCGTCTGCGTACTTGTGCGAGATCTTCCGCGCCGGTATTCAATCGATCCCCAAGGGCCAAAACGAGGCTGCTCGCTCTCTGGGCATGAATGCCTTCCAGACGCTGCTCTATGTCATGATTCCGCAGACGTTCCGCAATGTCCTGCCTACGTTGACCAGCGAGTTTATCCTGCTTTACAAGGATACGTCGCTGCTCGCCGCCGTGGGCGTGGTCGAGATCGTCATGAACGCCCGCACCATCGTGGCAACGACGGGCTCCATTACGCCGTATGTGGTTGCCGCCCTGTTCTATCTGGTCATTACCCTGCCGCTTGCGCGCTTGGTGAGCGGTCTTGAGGCGAGGCTGCTGGGTACGGCCGAAACCAAAAAGAAGCGTCCCACCAAGAGCGCCGGACAGGTTGTCGCGACGCCCGCCGACCATATCGCTGGTCTGTAAGGAGGTTCTATTATGAGCGAAACCAATAACTCGAACGAGGTCGTCGTCAGCATCAAGAATCTCCAGAAGGCCTTTGGCGATAACGTGGTCCTGCGCGACATCGATCTGGATGTGCACAAGGGTGAGGTCGTCGTGGTCCTGGGTCCCTCGGGCTCGGGCAAGTCGACGATGCTTCGCTGCATTAACCGTCTTGAGGAGCCCACGAGTGGTTCGATTGTCGTCGAGGGCGTGGATGTGTGCGCCAAGGGCGTCGACCTCAATAAGGTGCGTACGCACTTGGGCATGGTGTTTCAGCAGTTCAATCTGTTCCCGCATCTGTCGGTCAAAAAGAACGTCATGCTTGCGCAGCAAAAGGTGCTCAAACGCAGCAAGGAAGAGGCTGAGAAGATTGCCATCGAAGAGCTGACCAAAGTCGGCCTGGCCGAGCGCATCGATTTTATGCCGAGTCAGCTTTCGGGCGGTCAGCAGCAGCGCGTGGCCATCGCCCGCGCCCTGTCGATGAATCCGCACGTGATGCTCTTTGACGAGGCCACGTCAGCGCTTGACCCCGAGCTTGTCCGCGACGTTCTTGGCGTTATGCGCGATCTTGCACGTGACGGTATGACCATGATCGTGGTGACGCATGAGATGGGCTTTGCCCGCGACGTCGCCGACCGCGTCGTCTTTATGGACGGCGGCGTTATCGTGGAAGAGGGCACGCCGAGCGAGGTCTTCGACCATCCTAAGAGCGAACGCACCAAGGCGTTTTTGGGCAATATCTCGTAGCCGCTTTATATGACTGACATAGCAGAAAACGGGAGCCGGATGTGATCCGGCTCCCGTTTTTGTTGGGACGCGAATGTGTTTTGGCGCAGAGCGCGTTACGGGCGGAGCTCATTGCCGCTAGGCGAGCTCGGCTCCAAGGGCGCGGCAGGCCGCCTCGCCCTCATCGTCGGGGGCGTCGTAACAGATGACGGAGTCGACTACGTTGACGCCTGCCTCATCGGCGTCCGCCTTCCAATTGTCCATCCATTCGCCTTCGGCCCACGAATAAGAGCCAAAGAGGACGACCTTCTTGTCGCCGAGGGTCTCCTTGACTTCGT
>CAJKEF010000002.1 GCA_905198825.1 uncultured Collinsella sp.
CGGATAGTATCCGGTCCCCGTTTTTGTTTGGGCATGAGCGACTGTTGTTGCGCGGTGCTCGGTCGTCAGTTGCCTTGCGACTTGCTGGCGGCTTCGTTAGGCCAGCTCCGCTCCCAGAGCCTTGCAGGCCGCCTCGCCCTCATCATCGGGGGCGTCGTAACAGATGACGGAGTCGACCACGTTGACGCCTGCCTCGTCGGCGTCGGCCTTCCAGTTGTCCATCCACTCGCCCTCGGCCCACGAGTAGGAGCCAAAAAGGACGACCTTCTTATCGCCGAGGGTCTCCTTGACCTCGTCCCACATCGGCTGGAACTCATCGTATTCGAGCTCCTCGGAACCCATGGCGGGGCAGCCGAAGGCGAAGGCATCGTAGTCGGCGGCCTTGTCTGCGGAGAAGTCGGCGCAGGGGATGACTTCGGGCTCGGCGCCCGCGGACGTGGTGCCTTCGGCGACAAAGTTTGCCATGGCCTCGGTGTTGCCCGTGCCGCTCCAGTAGACGACGGCGATCTTGCTCATGTTGAGTCCTTTCGGTTGTGCGGCGTGCGGCCGCGGTTTGTACGTTCTATCGGGTCGCCTGGGCAAGTTGCGCCAAGCTGCAGCCCTGCTGATAGATAAAGGTGAGGTGTTGGGTGCAGGCACGGTACGCATCAAACGTCGCAAGCGCCTGCTCGACATCCGTATAGACCTTCCAAGGTCCAAAGATCTTGTAGTTCTCGCCATGCTGGACTATGAACTCGTGGACGTCGTCGTAGGGATATCCCAGAAAATAGCCAATTTCGTGTGGGAACTCGCAGGTGCAGCCGTTGCCGCAGTTGGCTTGATGATCCAATGCGCATCGGGTTTGGCCGCATGCGCATTCCGCGGCGTTATTGCTTGCGAGCGCGATGCGCGATGCCAGGTGCGCAAGGCATAATGGCAGATTGTCGGTGTCGTAGCCCTCCTTGGCGAGTGCCGTTTTGGCGCGCAGGTCAGCAAGGTAAGTGGCGAGGCCGTTGGGCCGATATGCGTACACGAGCGCCCCGCAGGGGCGCCAGACCAAAACGCTCAGATGGATGCCGAGCGAATCAAGCTCGTGATTGCACCGGGCGATAACGTTGAGCAGGCGTGCTCGGCGATCTGCGATTGGCGCGGTCGCGCCCGAATCATCCTGATGGGCGTAGACGCCGGGATAGGTAAAGAGCGATGCCGGTTTGATGCCCGCGAGCGTGGGAGAGCAGTTGCGCACGATTGCTGCCTGAAACGTTGGAATGTCTATGGTTCGTGTCACGGCGCTCCTTACGGATCTAAACTGTTAGCCTAGGAAAACTTATACACGAAAGTAAGCCATGGTCAACAAAAAAGTTTGAAGAGGGAAACTAATTGACCGAACCGACATGATTTTGGGTTAAGATGGAGACACCCCATGGGGGTATCTAGATAGTGCTACTTGAAAGGGGAACGCATGAGTGACTTGCTCAACCCTGCGAATCTCATCGTGCTGGCCGTCATTGCCGTCGGCATGTTTTTTGGACTGCGTCGCATTGCCGCTTCGACACACGGGAAGAGTTGTTGCAGCGATGGTACGAGCGGTAAGAAGGCCAAAAAGGTTGTTGTGGTGGATACCGATGAGTCGCACTATCCCTATAGCGATGAGCTGCTCATCGGCGGCATGAGCTGTGACGGCTGCGCTCAGAACGTAGCCAATGCCCTCAATACGCTTGATGGTGTGTGGGCAACGGTAACGTATGCGGACCACACGGCACGCGTACGCTCGAAGCGCCCGGTTGATCGCGACGCACTCGAGACGGCGGTGAGGGGTGCGGGCTATTACGTTATGAAAATGTAGGCGTTGCCCTCTCCGGTGGGTACCAGCCTCCTGCCCATTGTGACTATCGGCATCCAAAAATTTGCGCAAAAATAACCTTTAGATGCGGCAAAAGTGGAGTTTGGTGACGGTTTGCGCGGAATTCGCCACCAATCGAGCATCTATTAACCCGTCCAAAAAATTACAGGTGTATATTTATACGCTGATTATTGCTGTGCTCAGATTGCAATTAATCGTGGACAGAAATGAAGAATGCTAAAACTGGGCTTTAGGACAGGGGAGGCTATAACCTTATGAGACGAGTGGGAACACTTGGCTTGGTGGCAGCGCTTGCCGCTATCTTGGTATCGCCGCTGCCGGCGCACGCCGAAGACGCTTCGGGTGCCGTTACCTACAATGCGGGAAATGGGTATTCCTTTGAGAAGCTCTCGCATCCTACGGTAGGAACGTCGCAGCCGGATGGCATCGTCGACTACCAGGGTGACGGTGCCATTGCCGTTCCGGGCGCTGATGGTAATACGGCCAACAACGAAGGCGATCGCGGCCAGAGCTACACTTGGGCGGCTGCGAGCTATGGTGACTGGCTTTATGTGGGCACCTGCTATGCGGCGATGGGCAACACGATGACGCTCATGAAAAGCGCGCTGGGCGATTCCTTTGATGCCGAGACCATGCGCCTGACGCTGGAGGCCATGTTTAACGGCACCTTCTTCTATGGACAGCAGAAGGAGGACGGCACGGCCGATAAGGACAGCAACAGCATCTTGCTCAAGATCAATACCAAGACCGGTGAGACCAAGCTGCTAATCTCTGATTCGCTCAACGGCGTCGCTCCTTTTTTCCGCAATGCCGTGAGTTATAAGGGTAAGCTCTATTTCTGCGGCACCGTCAGGTACAATGGCGGCCAAAACGGCCTGCCTGCTGTATACGAGATCGATCCTAAGACGGATGAGTACAAAGTTGTCTATCAGGGCCTTTCGAGCGCGCAGGATCAGGGTGCCGCCTTCAAGCAGGGCATTGCTACCGGTATCCGCGGCATGTGCGTCCATGATGGCCAGCTCGTCATCAGCAATGTGGGTAAAAATGCGGCCGGTAAGTTTGTGGCGACGATCCTGACGTCGTCTGACCCCTCGAAGGGCCAGGGCAGCTTCACCGAGATTGCCAACTCGGACACGCTGTTTGGCTATCCGGTGATTCGCTATCAGGACAGCATCTACGGCGGCGCCATTTGGGATATGGCCTCGTACAATGGCCATCTCTATGTCACCATCTGCACCGGCACGCCCGAGAACGCTCCCGATGATAATTCCATGCAGTCGTTTGCCATGGTCCGTGGCGACAAGAACGCCGACGGCAGCTATACGTGGACTCCGATTGTCGGCGACCAGGAGGCGGACGGTGCGAGGTATTGCTTTGGCATCGATCCCGCCCGCACCCGTTCTGGCGCTGCCAACCTCATCGTCTACAACGACTACCTCTATATCGGTGAATACAACGACGAGGAGATCGCCCTCGAGCGCATCCTCTTTAATAAGTCCAAGTCTGACGAGAGCGGCAAGAGCAGCATGGGCGGCGTTGACTGCTCGTTTGTGAATGCCAATCTTGAGCAGTCGGTCAACATCTATCGCATGGACAAGGACGAGAACATGCAGCTCGTCGTTGGCGATCGCACCGACATGTTCCCCGAGGGCGGTATTTCCGGCCTGGCTTCGGGCTTTGGCCGAAACGAGAACCAGTACATTTGGCGCATGCAGAAGTTCGACGGCAAGCTGTATATCGGTACCTTTGATACCGCGAGCCTGCTTGAACCGATCGGCCAGTTCTCCAATGGCGACATTATCGATATGACGCCCGAGGAGTGGGACTCTCAGGTTCAGCGCCTTAGGGACCTGCTCGATCACCTGCTCGACAAGAAATCGCCTGACGACCCCATCGTTCCCGTGAACACGCTTGCGGACGATGATTCAAACGAGGCCGTCGAGGTCGATGATTCGAACGAAGCTGCCGATGTCGATGACGAAAAGACTGAGGTTGCTAAGGGTTTTGGCGATCTGAGCGATGCGCTGGAGGATGCCGCGGGCGACCTTTGCGATCAGGCCGCGACGATGTCCGCGGACGTTGAGGACGACGCCGCTTATGTCCAGAAGATCGATGGCGAGATCGCGTACTTCAAGTCTTTTGCCGATCAGTATCAGGACATGCTCGATAGCTATGAGAGCCTGAAGCAGCAGTACGAGGATGCCTATGGCACCGAGCTGCCGGGCGATATTCAGGATGCGCTCGATAAGCTGCTGAGTGCGGAGACCCTCAAGAAGCTGAAGAGCGTGCTTACGTGCATGTATTACCTTCGCGATGCCGAGCGCGGCTTTGATATGTATGTGACCGAGGACGGCGTGAACTTTACGACGCTGACGACCAATGGCTTTAACGATCCGTATAACCATGGTCTGCGCACCTTTGCGGTGACCAACCAGGGTCTGTGCCTCGGTACCGCCAACCCGTTCTATGGCTGCCAGGTTTGGATCCAGCGCAAGGAGAATTCGGAGAATCCGATTGATCCCGGTACTCCGGATCCGACGGAACCCACCGATCCTTCGCAGCCGGGTGGCGGCGATCAGCCTGGTGGCAGCCAGACGGGCGGCAACGACCAGTCGAGCAGCACCACGACCACCGTCACGACGGCCACTAAGAAGACTCCGAAGGACGGCTCGCTGCCTCACGCTGGCGACTCGACCCTCACGCTGGTCTTGGGATTGCTGGTTGCAGCTGCCGCAGTGCTTGGCATTGCCCTCGTCTTGCGCAAGCGTTCTTGTCGCTAGGCGCGTCCGCGCAGCTCGATGTTTTGGATATCGTCGAAGTCGATGGCGATATCCCTGAGTTTGAGCAGCTTGAACGCGGGTAGCACTTCGTCGAGAATGCCGGTGCGGCTACGATAGCCGTATGTATCGTAATAGGTGACGCGCACTAGGTCGCCGCGTTTGAGGCCCTCGAGCTTTTGCGAAAGCTCGAGGGCTTTTCCTTCTGTGAGTTCGCATTTTGGCTCGGCGCTGATCTCTTGTTTACGCACAAGCTCGTAGTATCCCGTGAGGGCGGTAAAGGGCATAAACTGCGCGGCACGGCCGGCACGGACGGCGCCGTTGGCGGTGAGCTTTGGGTCGGCGGAGCGACGTCTTCCCTCGGGGTCCGCTAAGCGTTCAAAAGGTGTCGGTGGCCGCATCGGCTGTTGTTGGGACTTAGGCACGATGTCCTCCTACCTGATCGTTGCGTTCGCGTGCGGTGGCGCCGGTGGTGAAGCTTAATCCCTTGACGAGCGCGTTCTTGCCGTACCTGCCCTTCACGGCCAGGACGGCGCGCGCCAGGTTGCGCTCGCGCTCATCGGCCTCGATATCGCTGAATAGGTCGATGGTGGCAAATTCCTCGGGCATGAGGTTGCCAAATCCCAGGTTGATGCGCTTGACCGGTCGTTTGGGATCGACGGTCTGCGCCCAGAGCTCATCGAAATAGCCCATGATCTTCTTAAACGAATTGGTGCGCTCGGGCAGCTTTCGCGAAGCGTTGGAGTGCGCAAAGAGTGCGGCATAGCCACCGCGCGGTTTGCCGCCATGCTCTCCCACAAAGATGCCATCGATTGCCTGTGCCTCGCGCACCAGGCGGCGCTGTTCGTCATCGCGCTGGACGGGCTTGGGCGCACGGGGTGCGAGCTCGGGGCCGGTGGTTGCGGTGGGCACGATGCTCGACGTGCTCGAGCGCAGGTGCCCGCATCCGTCCACATATTGCGCTGTGCCGCTGGCGTCGAGGCGGCGTATGTCGGCTCGTTCGCTCGCATAACCCACAAAGAGCGAGATGCTGTCGCAGACCACGTGCTTATCGACTAAGTCCAACACGGCGTTGTCGACCATCTCGCGCAAGACAGTGTAGGCCTGCTCGTAGACATAGCCCTTCGAGAGCACCTGTCCTGTGGTAGTTGAGGTTGCCTGTGGGCGATAGGCTTGGATATCCGCGATGGTTGTCGGCTCGCGTCCGAAGGCGTGGTCGATGAGATACTCGGCATTGACGCCGAGCTCGTCGTAAAGCAGATTTTCGTCGAGCGCGGCGACACCCATCAGATCGTAGACACCGTACTTTTCGAGGCGGGCTGCCACGCCGGGGCCGATGCCCCAGATATCGGTGATGGGACGATGGGGCCAGATCTCCTTGCGAAAGGTCTCGTCGTCGAGTATGCCGATGCGGCTGGGTACGTGCTTGGCGGTAATGTCGAGCGCTACCTTGGCCTGAAATAGGTTGGGGCCGATGCCGACCGTCGCCGTGATGCCGGTGCGCGCGAGGACCTCATCGCGCAACATGCAGGCAAAGCCTTTGGCATTGGTATGGTAGAGGTCTAGATAGGGCGTCACGTCGATAAAGCATTCGTCGATGGAATAGACGTGAACGTCTTGCGGACTGACGTATTCCAGATAGATGCCGTAGATTTTCGCCGACACTTCCATGTAATGCTGCATGCGCGGTACGGCCTTGATGTAGTCGATACCGTCGGGAATCTCGAACAGGCGACAGCGGTTGTGTATCCCGAGGTCCTTCATGGCCTGTGTGATGGCGAGGCAGATGGTCGTGCGCCCGCGCGATTCGTCGGCAACGACCAGGCACGTAGTGAGCGGGTCGAGCCCACGATCGACGCACTCGACGCTGGCATAAAACGTCTTGAGGTCGATGCAGATGTAGGTGTGCTGCTCGTGTGCCATCCGAGCCTCCCATCAAACACATGTTCTTATCGAATGCATGTTCGATAATACCCGCTCGTCCGGACATCGTCAAAACCTGCCAAAAAGGGACTGGTTTGTTTTGGTAGGTATGGCCGTGCGGCTGCATCGGGTTTTAACGCAGCTCTAAAGAGTGCGAAACAGCTCGGAAAACCTCGCTTCGTAGCATGAGCCTAACGATTGGTGCCACCTACATGCACGGAAGGGTTGTGGATACGATGGTCAACTATGGGTTTGGTATGCCGACGCGCCTTGTTGCGGATGGAGACGTGGCTCGCTGGTGTGGACGACTGGTCGCTCACTACGGTGGCATCAAGGCGCTGGTCGTGCTGGGCGGTGACAAGCATACGCGCGATGAGCTTGTCTCGGCGGCACTTGGCTCGCTTGATCGAGCCCTACTCGAGCGTGTACTTTTCCGCTGCGGCTCGGTTGAGGGCGACGGGGGAGACGAGCTGATCGACGAAGCCGTGGCCCAGGCGACCGACGAAGGCGTGGACTTTGTCCTGGCGATCGGCGATGCCGATACCGCCGGCTTTGCGCGCGAACTCGCGCGTCGCATGGCGGTGCTCGATGCCGGCGAAGACGGTTTTGTCCCTTATGGATGTATTGTCTCGGAGGGCAAGGTACCTGCTGTCGTGGGCGTCGGCGAGGTTCCGGTTTTTGCCATTATCGCGCCCGAACTGCTGGAGGGCATCGGGTCTCCTCTGCGCGAGTTGCTCGGTAGCGTCTGCGCCGCGGCCTGATATTTGCCATAAAGGGACGGGTTATTTTTGGTTGGTAAAGCGTTTGACCTGCCAAAATAAACCTGTCCCTTTTTGGTCGGTTGCCGTTTGGGGGGCCGATTGGCAACGCTCGCTGATTGTAGTCTTGACCTGCGCTAGAATAGTGGCATCTGAATGTCCGGGCGCATGGAGGCGTGCGCCCGTATGCTGAGGAGGACTTTATGGCAACTGTTGCCGCACCTATCGATGCTACGTCGACTGCCGCTTGGAAGGCGCTCGAGGCTCATCAGGAGAAGCTCGAGGCCGAAGGTATCGACCTCAAGGCCTGGTTCGCCGCCGATGCCGAGCGCGTGAACAAGCTGAGCTTTGACGCTGGTGACCTGCACTTCGATCTGTCCAAGAACCTGGTGACCGATGAGACCGTCAAGCTGCTGTGCGATCTTGCCCGCGAGGTGAAGCTCGAGGAGCGCCGCGACGCCATGTTCTCCGGCGAGCACATCAACACCACCGAGGACCGCGCCGTCCTGCACACCGCGCTGCGCCGCCCGGCAAGCGAGAAGGGCCAGCTCATCGTTGACGGCCAGGATGTCGTCGCCGACGTGCACGAGGTCCTCGACCGCATGTATGCCTTCGCCGAGCGCGTGCGCTCCGGTGAGTGGAAGGGTGTTACCGGCAAAAAGATCGAGCACCTGGTGTCCATCGGCATCGGTGGCTCCGACCTGGGCCCGGTCATGGCCTACGAGGCCCTGCGTCCCTACGCCGACGCCGGTATCGACTGCCGTTACATCTCCAACATTGACCCCAACGATCAGGCAGAGAAGCTCAAGGGCCTCGATCCCGAGACCACGCTCGTGATCATCGTTTCCAAGACTTTCACCACGCTCGAGACCCTCACCAACGCCCGCGAGGTCAAGACCTGGATGCTCGAGCAGCTCAAGGCTCAGGGCGCCATCGATGGCTCCGATGAGCAGAACGCCGAGGCCGTGGCCAAGCACTTCGTCGCCGTTTCCACCGCACTCGAGAAGGTCGAGGCCTTCGGCATCGACCCCGCTAACGCCTTTGGTTTCTGGAATTGGGTCGGCGGCCGCTACTCCGTCGACTCCGCCGTGGGCCTGTCGCTGATCGTCGTGCTCGGCCCCGAGCGTTTCCAGCAGTTCCTCGAGGGCTTCCACGCCATCGACGAGTACTTCTGCAATACGCCGCTCGAGAACAATGCCGTCGCGCTGATGGGCCTGTTCAATGTCTGGTACGTCAACTTCTTCGGCTCCAAGAGCCACGCCGTGCTTCCGTACTGCCAGTATCTGCACCGCTTCCCGGCTTACCTGCAGCAGCTCACCATGGAGTCTAACGGCAAGCACGTCCGCTGGGACGGCAGCGCTGTGACCTCCGATACCGGTGAGATCTTCTGGGGCGAGCCCGGCACCAACGGTCAGCACGCCTTCTACCAGCTGCTGCACCAGGGCACTGTGGTGGTTCCGGCCGACTTCATCGCCTTCGCCAATACCGCCAACCCTGCGACCGATAGCGGTCAGGACGTGCACGAGCTGTTCCTGGGCAACTTCCTGGCCCAGACCAAGGCACTCGCCTTTGGCAAGACAGCCGACGAGGTTCGTGCCGAGGGCACGCCCGAACAGATCGTCCCGGCCCGTTGCTTTGAGGGCAACCGCCCGACGACCTCGATCTTCGGCGACACGCTGACCCCGTTTGCGCTCGGCGAGCTCATCGCCCTGTACGAGCACATCGTATTTGTCGAGGGCACGGTCTGGGGCATCGACTCTTACGACCAGTGGGGCGTTGAGCTGGGCAAACAGCTTGCCAAGCAGATCACCCCTGCCTTCCACGACGACGCCGCCAAGGCCGAGCAAGACGCTTCGACTCAAGCGCTTATCGAGTTCTATCGCGCGCATCGCAAGTAGTCGCTGCTGTTAACGCATCGCGCCTTATAGCCAGGGGCCCGTATCCCATCGGATGCGGGCCCCTTTGCTTTGCCGTGGCCCCGGGGCGCACGGCCTTTAAGGATCTTCGCCGGAGCGTCGCGTGCTGCGAGGGCCCTGCGTCTAGAGCTCGGCCTCCGCATGGTCTCGCTGCGCCTCGGGCAGCCCCCCGTAGAGCGGATGGTCTTCGAGCCTAAAGCGCTCGACCTGTTCGGGAGTGTGGCCGCGCACAAAGAGCCACGAGCGATCGATCGGCGTCGCCATGAGCGTGCTGGGCAGTGCGTCGGCGCGGTCGGAAAACACCCGGGCACTCTCGGGATCCTGGAACGCCAGCACCAGATGCGTGTCGCAGTTGCCCATGATGGAGCGTGCGCGTGTCTCGCCATAGAGCGCATCGAGCTGGTTGGTCGACTGCAGCAGCAGCGTTGCCCAGATGTTGCGGCTTCGGATAATCGAGAGCACGTTGTCGATCTGGGGGATCTGCAGATTTGCGAAGTCATCGAGCATAAAGCGCACGGGCACGGGCAGGCTGCCGTCGGGCTGCCTATCGGCCTCACGAATGAGGCCCATAAACGCCTGCGAAATAAAGAGGCCGGTCAGCGGATCGAGATTGCGGTCAATATCGCTCACGGTTACAAACAGGGCGCAGGGGGTGTGTCCCATGGAAGCGAAGTCCACCTGATGACACTCACGATAGAGCTGTGCCGCACCGTCGAATCCCAGACACATGACCTTTTCGGCAAGGATGCCGACGATGCTCGCGTGCATGCGCTCGGCATTTTGCGTAATGGCGTAGCGCCGCCATAGCGAGAGGGCATAGCTTTGGGGGTCGGTCGTGATCAGATCGTCAAACAATCGGGCCGTGGCACCGTCCTGCAGGTGCTCGATCAGCTTGATGACCGAGCTGATCGTCTGCTCATCGGCGGGTAGCTGTTCGGTGACGTAGGCGATAAGACACGACAGCAGGTTTGCCGCCGCATGATCCCAAAAAGGCTGGTTGTTGTCCTCGATGGGGCAGATGGCCTTTGCCACCGAGAGGATGTCCTGCTGGTTGGGCCTGCCGTCCGCCTTGCGGCGAATGTGCCTCAGGGGGTTGTAGCCGCAGCGCTCGATGCCGGGCGCAAGGGCCGGGACGGTGTTGAGGTCGGCGAAGTTGAGACATTGCACGCGGTAGCCGTGGGCTGCTAGCACGGGTCCCACTTCGCGACAGAGCGTGCCTTTGGTGTCGAGCACGATGTAGCTTGCGTTCATTTGCAGCAGGTTGGGTTTGAGGACGTTTCGGGTCTTGCCGGCTCCCGAGGGGCCGATCACAAGTGCGTTGTTGTTGAGTCCCGTTTGGCGGGTGTCGCAGGAAAGCGTTCGATCCTTGGCGAGGATGGTGGACGATGCGGACTCAGATGCGGCGAGGCGGCTGGCGAGGTTAGACATGGGCGACCTCCTTGGTGGTCGAGAGGATTTCGTGGGCAAAGCCGAGCTCGACGGCGCGCTCGGCCGAAAGGTAGGTGTCTTTTGCAGTGAGGGACTGGATGCGCTTGGGCGTGAGGCCGCTGCGGTCCGAGAGGATTTGCGTGAGGGTCTTGCGGGTCTGCATGAGACGCCGGCTGGTTTCCTGCAGCGCAAGTGCCGAGCCGCCTGCCCCCTGGGGGATCAGCGGGTCGTGAATCATGAGCTCTGCATGGGGCGCCATACGGCGATCGTCGCCGCCCATAAAGATCACGGCGCCCATGGACGCGGCGAATTCCAGGCAGACGGTGCGGATGGGGCACGATGCGAGGCGCATGGCGTCATAGATCGCAAGACCCGATCGCACGCTTCCGCCGGCGCTGGCGACAAATATGGTGATGGGGCGGCTGGGGTCGGTGGCATCGAGCAGGCGGATCTGCTGGCATAGGTCGTGGGCCATTGGGGTTTCGATGTTTCCCATGACGGAGAGCTCGCGACGGGCGAGCATCTCATCGTAAATGCTGGTGAGCGTGATACCTCGGGCGGATTCACGCATGGTGAGGGGGCTGATGATGGGGGAATGATTGGTGTCCATGGGGACTCCTTTCTGTTGGTTGCGTTGTGGAATAGGGTTATAGCTCGCGCAGGGGCTGGTGGGCTACAGGGTTCGTCCGAGCCTGAGATCGAGCTCGGTTGTGGGGCAGGCTGCCTGTCCGTGCGGCTCGCAAGCGCCAAGGGCTCCAAAGCGATGGAGCGTTGCGACGGGCGTGGTATAGGCGAGCCGCAGCTGATGCTCGACAGGGGCACATCCGTCTTTTTTGTAATGGGCCGTGTAGTACTGCGCGATGCTGGCGTTCATCTCGCTGCCATTGCGATGGCGCTCAAACTGGCGTCTGCAGGTCTCGATGATCTTTGCTACCGACTTGGGTGCCGTCGCGGGAACAAGGGCGAGATAGCCCTCAAATAGTTCGTTGATGCTCAGGAGGCACAGCAGGTCGATCAGCGTCCTTATGGCTGCTCCCTCGGCAGAAAAGTGCGCGGTCATGCGGTTATATCGGTTGCGGTCGACGATGGCCGCATGGGGTCTTGGAGTTTTCTGCCCCGTGGTCCCGGGCTTTTGCCGCGCCTGTGTATTGAGCTCGACGTTGCAGCGCTTGAGGCTGTCCAACGGAAGGAACAGTGCGGTGCGCAGGGTGTTCCGCTTGCTTTCGAGTTCATGACGCTCGTCGGGTTCCCATTCGAGCTTGAGTTTCGTGTCGAGCGCCGTAAGCATATGGGCTAGGCAGCCTACGGTAAGAACGTACGAATCGTTGTCGCGTTTTGGGGCATAGGGGTCTGTCAGCTTGCGAATGTCGGGGTCGCCCATGATCTTTGTGCAGCGCTTCAGCAGTTGAGGGTGGTCGGCCAAGATCGTCGCGAGCGGTAGCGACGCGTAGTTCTTGATGGTCGCGGCGGCAAAGGCGGCGTCATATTCGTTTGCATATGCTCGCTCAATGTGGGCATCCAGAATGCTTTTCTTATCGCCGTCTTCAGCGTGGTGGTTTGTCATAGCTTCTCCAATCGGTTGATGTTCGTGCTGTTTGTTGATGTGTTGGTTGTCGTGAGTGATGTGCTTGCCGTGGGTGATGTGCTGACGTTGGGGTGCTATGCGGTTTTCAATGAGCCCGTGAGACAGTTGCTGCAGGGGCGGGATGGAACGGCCCATGCAAGGCGGAAGGCATCGTGCTCAAAATCGAGACAGCAATGCCCTGGGTGCCTCACATGTGGCAGTTACCTCATTAAGTTGTCATTGCGTTTGGGGTTGTACTTTGCCGATCTTCCTTCTCTTACACGCTAAAACTCAAACTTCATATGCTCGATCTACTTAAAACCGCAACGGCGGTCTTCTATCAACTTATATGTCGGAACGCGTCTTTGCAAGTACTTTTTTGCCTTTGTTTCAAATGGGGTGGTTTTGCAACCGTCATACGCGCGCTGTGCGAACGTGCCCCGGCTCGGATAAGATAGTGCGCGATAAAAACGATGCAAGGAGGCACATATGGCAATTAAAGCCATCGCAATGGATATCGACGGTACGCTTACCAACGATCAGAAGGTGATCAGCCCGCGTACGCGCGAGAAGCTGCTCGCGGCGCAGGAGTCGGGCATTAAGCTCATTTTGGCTTCGGGCCGTCCCGCATGGGGGCTGCACGCCTTGGCGCAGGAGCTCGACCTTCAAAACCATGACGGTCTGCTGGTGGCCTTTAACGGCGCTCACGTCGTCGATGCCCAGACCGATGAGGTCCTTTTTGACCAGGCCATGCCGGCTGACGAACTGCATCGCCTGATTGATCACCTGCGTAATTTTGACGTGATCCCTATGATTTCGCTCGGTCGCGATCTGCACGTCGAGGATTCGTACCATTGCATGATCACGCTGCCTGACGGCTCGCAGAAGAATATCGTCAAGTATGAGCGCGACGCGTGCGATCTTAAGATTCGCGAGGTGGAGAGCCTGCATGAGGTCGCTGATGCTTATCCCGTGGACAAGCTGCTGACGGCGGGCGATCCGGCCTACCTGCAGGCGCATTACGAGGAGATGTATGCGCCCTTTACCCAGACGCTTTCGGGCATGTTTACGGCCGACTGGTACTTTGAGTACACGGCGCCCGGTATCGACAAGGCCCGCGCGCTTGAGGGTGCTCTGCCCAAGCTCGGCATCGATGCCAGCGAGGTCGTATCGTTTGGCGACGGCCAGAACGACAAGTCCATGATTGAGTGGGCCGGCACCGGTGTAGCCATGGGCAACGCCGTCGATGAGGTTAAGGCTGTGGCCCAGATGGTGACCGCCAATAACAACGAAGATGGTATTGCAGTGGCGCTGGATAAGCTGCTGGGTTAGAATCGCCGATTAATGCATGGCTCGGGCGCCTGCTCGCGGGCGTCCTTTTGTTAGGGAGGGTGCCGTGTCCGCATTTCCGTTCGACGCCGTTATCTTTGACATGGACGGCGTCATTGTCGATACCGAGTATTACTACCTGGGCGAGACTGCCGCGTTTGCCAAGGAGCTTGGGCTTAATCTGACACAAGAGGAGTTGAATGGGCAGGTCGGTACCTCGCATCAGTTCTTCCTGCATATGCTGGTCGATTGGTTTGAGCGCGCCGGTAAGGGGCATTTCACTGGCGAGGAGGCGTTGGCCCGTTGGGACGAGTGGGCGCATAAGCGTCCGCGCGACTATCAGGCTTTGATTAACCCAGGCGCCGTGGATACGATTCGAGAGCTGCCGCGCCGCGGCGTTCGCGTGGCGCTTGCCAGCTCGTCTCCCATGGTTAGCATCGAGGAAGTGCTCAATGCGTGCGGGCTGTCGGATGCCTTTGAGTATGTGGTGAGCGGCGAGCAATTTAAGGAGAGCAAGCCCGAGCCCGACATTTACCTGCATGCGCTGGACCTGCTGGGGCTGCCCGCGGATCGCTGCTGCTGCGTTGAGGATTCGGTACCTGGTATCACTGCCGGCAAACGCGCGGGGTTGACGGTCATTGCCAAGCGCGAGGAGCGCTTTGGCTTTAGCCAGGATGCCGCGGACAAGATTATCGACCAGCTGCCGGAACTGCTCACGCTTTCTTAGGATCGCGGTAGTTGCGCGTTTTTCGGGTCTGATGAGTAAATAGCCAACATTTTGGTGCGACACCTAGCATACTTTAAGCTAATGCGGGCTTAAGGGCTTGCTGAATGCCCTTGGGCCCGCTTTAGACTTAATTGTGCTGGGAGAGGGTATATGCCACCGACTGAAGGGCCAACTGACGGTAAAGCAGCGATACCGCTGTACCAACAGGTCATTGATATCATTAAAAACGAAATTAACTCCGGTGCCTACAAGGCGGGCGCGCGGATACCCAACGAATTCGAATTGGCTGAGAGCTATAAAGTTGGCCGCGTTACCGTGCGACGCGCTATTGAGGAGCTCGTCCAGCAGGGCTATCTAACGAAGCGACAGGGGAAAGGCACGTTTGTCAATGCCCCCAAGCTTAAGCGCAAGATTCGCCAGAAGGATGACGTCCAGAGTTTTTCGGACGCATGCCGCGTTAACGGAATGGAACCGGGGGCGTGTGTCATTTCGAGAAAGATACTGCCGGCGGATTCCACCGAAGCACAGTTCTTTGGTGTTCCCGTTGGAACTGACTTGATTTGCGTTGAGCGCGTGCGCACTGCCGATGGCGTCCCTGTCATGCTCGAGAACAACATATATGTTTACGAGGACAACGCCTATCTATCAACGGCACCTCTATCTAACCAATCCATTTTTGAGTTCGTGCGTAACCGGACGGGCCGTACGCCCGCGTTTACCGACCCGTGCACACTCGAGATCGCGTGCGCGTCGCCCGAGGTCGCTCGGCTGTTGGCAGTTCCCGTTGGCGAACCCTTGTTTTATATGGAAGCCTTCTTTTTCGATGAGCAGCGGCGGCCGTTTATCATCGGTCGTCAGCGGATCGTTGGGTCTCGCTACGTTTTTGACATCTAGGACATTGCGAATGGAGACGCCCGGTTGATCATCTCACCGGGCGTCTCCATACCGTTCACGGCGCGAACGCAACCGTTCAGCCGCGTCGCGGCAATCAGTTTGAAATTATCTTGATGATGGGAAAAGCTGCTGGTAATCTATGGAACGTCATAGAACGTTTGCCTTGCGCAGGCGTTGAAGCGAGATGTGATGCAGTCTCGAGTTCTTTGGAGGTATCTATGTCAGATACGAAGGCGAAGAAGACAAACAGACGTTTTAAGTTCAAATTACCGCATGTCTATACGATCATGTTCTTGCTGATCGTTGTCTTTGCGGTCCTGACTTGGATCGTTCCCTCTGGTCAGTATCAGCGCAAGACGATTTCGACAGCGGCGGGCGAGCGTGAAGTCGCCGTTGCTGGAACCTATGAACAGGTCGATAAGAACTACACCGATTCCGAGACCGGCGAGACCATCAATCTGGGCCAGGATATCTTCGCGGTCCTGCAAGCGCCTACTAAGGGCATCCAGGAGGCTGCCGACGTCGTTGCGTTCGTCTTATTGATTGGCGGATCGTTCGCAATCATCACCAAGACCAACGCTTTGAATGCCGGCATGAGCCGTGTGATTAAAAAGCTCAAGAACAAGGATATCCTCATCATTCCCATCACGATGACGTTGCTGTCTATTTGCGGCACTACGTTTGGTATGTCTGAGGAAGCCCTGCCGTTCTACGCCATCTTCATTCCCATCATGATGGGTATCGGTTATGACTCGATGACGGCATTCATCATCTGCTTCCTTGGTCCAAACCTGGGATATTGTGCTTCGACCATCGACCCGTTTAATGTTTTGATCGCCCAGGGCATCATTGGCATCGAGGGTAATCCGCAACTGTGGCTGCGCGCCGTTTCTTGGGTCATCTTCACTGCCGTCGGTATCGCATGGGCCATGCGCTACGCCATGCGCGTCAAGAAAAACCCCGAGTCGTCCATTGTGTACGAGGACGATAAGCTCAAGCGCATTGAGTTTTCCGTGACCGATGCCTCCATCGAGGAAGAGTTCACTACCCGTCAGAAGCTCGTGCTTATCGATTTTGCCTGCGGCATGGGCATTATCGTCTGGGGTCTTGTTACCCAGGGCTGGTACATGAATGAGATTTCCGCCGTGTTCCTTGGTATGGGCTTGCTTGCCGGTATCCTGGGCGGCCTTGACCAGCAGACGATCGCCGAGGAGTTCGTTAAAGGCATTGCCGACTTTGCGTATGCCGCTATCGTCATCGGCATCGCTCGCGGTATCTTGGTCATCGCAGAGGGTGGCATGATCATCGACACCATCCTCCAGGCGCTCGCTACTGCACTGGCCGGTGCACCTGCCGCCGTCTACACCACGTTTATGTATATCGTCCTTGGCCTGCTCTCTTTGCTGGTTCCCTCGAGCTCTGGACTTGCGGCGCTCACCATGCCCGTCATGGGTCCGCTGACCGAGCTTATGGGCCTCAATCCCGAAGCCGCCGTTACCGCGCTCCAGTTTGCTAATCAGACCATCAACACCATCAGTCCCGTGGCGGGCATGACGGTTGCCGGTCTTGCCGTGGCAAAGATCTCGTTTGGTCAATGGTGGAAGACCATTTGGAAGTTCTTCATTTTCATGGTCGTCTTTGGCCTGATCGTAACGGCAATCTCTGGCATGCTTCCGGTGTAGGTGGTTGTGATGTCTGATCGTTTGACGGTCCTGACGTCTAAGAGCGTCTTTACCGGTACGGGGGACCTGCCGTTTGAAGGTTTCGTAGCGGTCCGTGGCAATCGAATTGAGGCGGTTGGCACCAAGTGTGAGGTAGCTTCGTATTTGACCCAGGCGGACGAGGTAGTTGACCTGGGCGACCGCACTGTCATGCCTGGCCTGATCGATGTGCATACCTTCTATACGGGTTGGGCGCTGCGGACGTTGGGGTCTGATCTGTCCGGCATCGATGATGCCAAAGAGGCCGTGTCGCTCTTGCGTGCATGGAAAGAAGATCATCCGGATTGCGCGGCGGCTTTTGGCCACAACCTACCCGAAACGTTGGCATCAGATGCCGAGAACGCAAATACGGCAGCTGTGTTTGATGATTGTTTTGGCGATATCCCCGTCGTCTGCTTTACACCGGGTGCGGAGACCTGCGTTCTCAATGCTGCCGCCAGTGCGCGATATGGCTTTACACCTCAGGCATGCTATGCCGAGAAGATCTGGCGTATGATGAGCGATTTCCTCGTGCTGCCCGAGGTGCGTGCGGGGTATTCGGACTACATGAGCATGCTCAACGAGCGCGGCGTTACCGCCATCAAGGAGATGGCGTTTGATGACTACTACGGCTTTGCCGACGAAATGGCTCGCCGTGAGGAATCTGGTGAGCTGACGGTTCGCGTCTCTATGATGTCGCAGCCGGTGGGTGCCGGTGCAAATCTGCCATATGCTCGCGGGGCACGAGAGCGCTTCCGGGGACCGTTCGTTCGTTTTTCTGGCTTCAACCGTATGACCGATCGCGGCGTATGGGCGGGGCTTGCCGAGATGATAGACCCCTATGAGGACTCGGCCGATGCGGGCGCTGCCGGCAAGACGGTCGTCGAGGAGCCAGAGTGGGATCTGATTGAGAACGAGCTGCGTGCAATTGATGCTGACGGCTTCCGATATTCCTTGCATTGCCAGGGCGATGGCGCCGTTCGTCGCACCGTGGCGCTCTATGCCTCGCTGCCTCGAGACGAGCATGGACGGATGCTTCGCCGCCATGCGATTACCGATCTCGAGAACTCTGACCCGACCGATCTTGTCGAGTTTGGCAAGTTAGGTGGAATTTGCGAGGTCTATCCGCAGATTCTGACGCTGGACCGGCGCGAGGATTGCCTGTCGATGATGCGTCGACAAATTGGCGAGACGCGACTTTTGCACAGCTGGAATCGCCGCGGCATGGAAGATTCCGGATGCACGGTGTGCTGTGGAACGGATTTGCCGCTGTTGATTCCGAGCCTGGGCGAGTCAATCTACAGCGCGTGCGGCGGATTCTTCGCCGACGGACTGCCCGTGAATGAGGTCAACACGCTGACGCTTGTCGAGCTCTTGCGCGCTTGGACTGCCGGGGGCGCGTACGATCTGATGCGCGAAGATGAGCTGGGTACGCTCGAGGTCGGCAAGCTTGCCGATATCTGCGTACTCGATCGGGATGTGTTTGACCTCGATTATCGCGACGCACGCGATCTTGCGGTTGACATGACGATGTCGGACGGACAAATCGTGTTCGATCGAAATAAGGAGGCATAAGATGTCTGAATCCAAGCCGACGCTGCGCCGCGAACAGATTGCGGGC
The DNA here is from genome assembly GCA_905198825.1 of uncultured Collinsella sp. Taxonomy (GTDB): domain Bacteria; phylum Actinomycetota; class Coriobacteriia; order Coriobacteriales; family Coriobacteriaceae; genus Collinsella. The sequence goes on from CAJKEF010000002.1 coordinate 18,481, forward strand.
ATGAATATCCACTACATCATGTGGTCGCTCGATTACTTCCTTGATGTGCAGCAGCGTTTGGGCTTTGAGTCCATTGAGCTGTGGTGCGCAGAGCCGCATGTGACGCTCGACCATACGGGCTACTTTGAGGCTGAGGTCCTGGCGAAAAAGGCTGCAGACCGTGGGCTTAGGTATCGTACTCTGTGCCCCGAGAATGTTGTCTATCCTTGGCAGTACTGCGCACGCAAGCCGCTGCATGAACAGCGCAGCCTGGCGTACTTTAAGCACGGCATTGAGCTTGCCGAGGTACTTGGGTGCGACCGTATGTCCATCAACTCGGGCTGGGGCGACTGGGACGAGGACCGCGAGGAAGCCTGGAAGCGCAGCCGCGAGCACTTGTCCATTCTGGCGGAGTATGCCGGCGAGCACGGTCTGGTGCTTACGATGGAAAGCCTGCGTCCCGAGGAGAGCAACCTTGTGACGACGGTTTCCGATGCGAAGCACATGATTGACGAGGTCGCGAGCCCGTACTTACAACCCATGGTTGATACAACCGCGATGGGCGTTGCAGGCGAGACACTCGAGGACTGGTTTGCCGTCTTTGGTGATGGGGCAATTCACGAGATGCACTTTATCGACGGTGACCCGTATGGCCATCTGGTGTGGGGCGATGGCAAGCACGATATGGACGCCTTCGTCGCCACACTCAACGCCCATGGTTTTGACGGCATGCTGGGCCAGGAAATCACGGACGGTCGTTACTACGATGACCCGGCCGCGGCAGATGCCAAGAACATGGCCGCATTCGAGAAATATCTGATTGACTAAAACAACTATCGGCTGCGCAACCAACGTCATTGATTGCGGGTCAAATAAGAAAGGAACTGGATATGAACGCACACGATCTGATCAAAGAGGCAATTGCCGAGAAGGGCAAGTTCGACAGCGTCTACTGGATTGCTTGCGGTGGCTCCATGATCGATTTGATCCCGGCTCATGAGCTTCTGCAGCGCGAGGCAACCACCTTCACTTCGTATATCTATACCGCACGTGAATTCGACATTATGCGTCCGCGTCGTCTGGGCGAGAAGTCCCTGGTCATCGCTTGCAGCCACAGTGGCAATACCCCGGAGGTCGTCGAGGGCTGCGAGATTGCCCTTGCCGCCGGCGCTACGGTGATCGCCCAGACCGACAACGCTGGATCCAAGATCGACTCCGGCAAGTGGACCACGTGGGTCTACCCATGGGGCGAGGGTGTGCCGCAGGCCGAGGTCCCCGCTGGCATTTCGCTGTCGCTTGCGGCAGAGCTGCTCGATCAGCAGGAGGGCTACGCCGATCTTGCCGATATGTATGCCGGTATCGCCGAGATGGATAAGATTCTTCCCCCGGCACGCGAGAAGGTAAATGCCGAGCTGGGCGATCGCTTTGCCAAGCTTTGCCAGGAGCACGAGTTCTTCTATATTCTGGGCAGCGGTCCCAACTTTAGCCAGACCTACGGTTTCGCTATCTGCTCTCTTATGGAGATGCAGTGGCAGCACTGCAGCTACATCCACTCTGCCGAGTACTTCCATGGCCCCTTCGAGGCTACTCAGGATGGCGTTTTTTACTTCCTGCAGATGGGTTCCAGCGAGTGCCGTGCTATGGACGAGCGCGCCCTGGCGTTCCTTAAGACGCATACCGATACGCTGATGGTGCTCGATGCCAAGGAGTACGGTATGGAAGCCGTGCCGGCGAGCGTCCGTGCCTATCTGGACCCGGTGCTGTTCTACGCCATGAACTGCGAGCTGCGTGCTGCACGCGGCAAGGTGTTTGATCACGATCCCGATTTCCGTCGCTATATGGGTGTTGTCGAGTACTAGAAGGGACAAAGGCCATGGCATTTAACGTTAACGCGCTCGGATTTGGCGACAACGTCGTCGATCGCTACGAGCATATCCACACCATGTATCCCGGCGGCAATGCGGTGAACTTCGCCGTTTATGCCAAGAAATGCGGTGCCGCACGCTCTGCATACATGGGCATTTTTGGCAATGACGCCGCTGCCGAGCATGTCATTGCAAGCCTCGAGGATGAGGGTATCGAGCTTGACAAGTGCGAGCAGATGATTGGCGAGAACGGAGCGGCTCGCGTGACCGTCGTTGACGGTGACCGTGTCTTCCTCGGCTCCAACGAGGGCGGTATCCGTGGCGATGCGCGCTATGTCCTCGATCGCTTTGACCTTTCGTACATGAAGCAGTTCGATGTGGTTCATTCGGGCAACTATTGCTTTACCGAGCGCGAGCTGCCCAAGTTGAAGGCTGCGGGCGTCACGGTTTCTTTTGACTTTTCGGACGACTCCACCGACGAGTACTACGAGCAGATTGCGCCCTACGTCGATTTTGCTTTCTTTAGTGCGGCGGATGCTGCGAGTGAGGACGAGATTCGCGAGCGTCTGGCATGGGTGAAGGGCCTGGGTCCGCGTTTTGTGTCGGCTACGGCGGGCGCCGAGGGCTGCATTGCTTACGACGGCGAGCGTTATTACCGCCAGCTGGCTAAACCGGTAACGGACATGAAGGACACCATGGGGGCGGGCGACTCGTTCCTCACCTCGTTTTTGATGTGCTATCTCGATTCCGCCAAGCGTGGTGAGGATGGCGCCGAAGCCATCGAGCGCGCGCTCGACTTTGCCGCCGGGTTTGCCTCGACCGTGTGCGGCATGGAAGGTTCTTGGGGCCACGGAGCGCCAATCGTCGAATAGCTTAAGAAAGCGTACGGCGGTCTGGCTATGAGGCCTTGGACAGCCGATGCAAAACAATAAGCGAAACGCGAAAAAAGGGGGCTCGCCATGCGGTGGGTCCCCTTTTGAACATTGGAGAAGACCATGGGTATTAAAGCGTGTGCGGCTGGTTTTTGCTGCGCGGACGTCTATCAAAACATCGGCGTGTTCTATCCGACTGGTAACGGCATTGACTGGGGTATCCATCTTGCACGAATGGGCGTTTCGGTATCCGCCGTGTCGGTTGTCGGCAAGGACGAGTACGGAGACAAGATGAGAGAGGCGCTGGCCGCCGAGGGGTTCGATATCTCACATCTGCGGGTGGAGGATGGCGACACCTCGGTGATGCTCATGGCATTGAAAGACGGCGTCGATCGCGTGCATCTCGAGGCAATCGATGGCGTAATGGAGACATATCGACCGAATGAAGACGACCGGGCGTTTATCCTAGAGCATGACATCATCCACACCGACCTGTTTGGCAATTGTTTGGACCTCCTGCCCGAATGGCATGATGCGGGCAAGACGGTGGTTATGGACTTCTCGGTGTTCAGCCAGGATCCCGAATATGCATGCGAGGCTCATTTTCCTTACGTAGACTATGCGTTCATGTCGTTTGAAGAGGACACTCCGGAGCTGCGGGACTGGGTACGCCACGTGCAGGAATTGGGACCGCGCGTTGCGGTTGCCACGCTTGGCGAGAAGGGAAGCATTGCCTATGACGGTGAGCGCTTCTATGAGTGCGGGATCGTACCGGCGGAGAAGGTCGTTAACACCGTGGGTGCCGGCGACTCGTATATTGCCGGGTTTACCAAGGGCGTGATCGATGGCCTTGATATTCCGGCGTGCATGAAGGCGGGCGCTGAGCTGTCGTCCCGAGTGATTGGTTCGTTTGAGCCGTACTAGGGTCAAATGCCTGGAAAGGAGTACGAAATGGTTATCGACATGTTGGTTCAGCCCATGCTCTACGGCGAGATCTGTACGCCGGGTGATGAGCCTGATGGATTCGGTTTTTGGTCACGAGAATTTGGTATGGGGCATATGGGCCCCATGGATTGGGATGAGCTTCAAGTCGAGATGGATGTCTGCGATGTGCAGAAGAGCGTGCTCATGCCGCTCGATGTAACCACGGCATGCGGAGGGCATTTTGGCACCAATGACCAGATTGCCATGCTGGTTGCCGCACATCCCGATCGTCTGTGGGGATTTGCGAGCGTTGATCCGCAGGTGAGCGGTGCTGCAGACGAATTGGAGCGCGCCTTTACCGAGTTGGGGGCAAAGGGGCTTTGCCTGCATCCAGCAAAGCAGGGTTTTGCCCCCGATGATGCTGTGGCCGAGCCGCTTTACGAGCTGTGCGAGCGCTATAACAAGTCGGTGGTTTTCCATGCCGGTATGTCTTGGGAGCCGGGCGCAGAGCTCTCGCGCAGTAACCCGCTTGCATTTGAGCACACAATCGCAACGCATCCAAATGTGCGCTTTAGTTTGACCCACTTTGGCTGGCCCTGGGTGCGCGAGACCGTGGCGATGCTGCTCAAGTATCCCAACTGCTACACGGACACCTCTATCACTTACATCGATTCGCCCGAGGAGATGATGCAGCGTCTTTTCACGGTCGATATGGGGCCGCTGTGGTATGAGCGCGCGCTATCGCACCAAGTGATGTTCGCCAGCAATACGCCGCGCTTCCGTGCATTCAAACTCAAGCGGGCGCTCGATACCGTGTCCATGCGCGATGATGCGCGAGAAAGGCTCTACTGGGGTAATGCCCTGCGTTTTCTTGAAGGGGATGAGTAAACATGGTGACGCTCGAGACATTGAGCTATCTATCGACTGCTCCGGACCAGTTCATCGATATTACCGAAGACGTGCACGCTGCCATCGAACGCAGCTCGGTGACCAATGGCTTGGCGGCGATTATTTTGTCGCATACGACCTGTGGAATCGTGGTAAACGAGGGGCTGCCCTGCGTGGAGACGGATCTTATGGAGACGCTTGATCGCATCGCCCCACTCGATGCCCCCTATGCGCACGCACACTTCCTGCCGAGCTATGGAGCCACCGGTAACAACTCCTGTGGGCATATCAAGAGCATGATTTGTGGAAACAGCTGCTTCTTTCCCGTCCAAGATGGCCACATCGTGTGCGGAGGTGCCCAGAACATCTATCTTGCGGAGTTTGACGGTCCGCAGAAGCGAAAAGTGTACGTCGAGGTGCTGGGGGAGTAACGTCCCTGCAATAACCCTATGAAGGAGCACGTTATGTCGTTTCTAACCTCGATGTTCAAGACCGAAAAGCCGGTTATCGGAATGCTGCACCTGCGTCCTCTGCCGGGCGATCCACTGTATTACCCGGGCGGAAGCGTGTCGCAGGTCGTGGAAGCCGCCAAGCGCGATCTCGAGGCGTTGCAGCAGGGCGGTGTCGATGGCATTTTGATTACCAATGAGCTCTCGATGCCCTATGAGCAGCACGTTTCTTCCTCAACCCTTGCATCGATGGGCTATGTTATCGGGGCTCTATCCCATGATCTGTCGACTCCTTGGGGAGCTGAGGCTATTTACGATGGTGATGCCACAATCGAGCTGTGCGCTGCCGTCGACGCGCAGTTCACGCGCTGCAATTTTTGCGGTGCCTGGGCCGGTGATCTTGGGCTGATTAACCGAGATTTCGCTCACACCATGCGTCGCAAGGCGGCGCTGCGCCTGGACGATCTCAAGCTTTTTCACTTCATCACGAGCGAGGGGGAGGTTTATCTCAATGACCGCACGACTGCGGACATTGCCGATTCACTTCTCTTTAATTGCCTGCCGGATGCGATGGTCATCGGCGGTTCGGCTGCCGGTCGTGGCGCTTCGGGCGAGCTTGCCGATGAGGTCCGCGAGCGTGTTGGCGAAGTGCCTGTGGTATGTGGCACCGGTTGTCGCGAAAATACCGTGGCTGACGTATTTGCTCACTACGATGGCGCGTTTGTCGGCACGTGCTTAAAGCGCGACGGAAAGCTGGATGCTCCGGTTGATGTTGAGCGGGTGGTTCGTTTTATGGCTGCCGCTCGTACGGCGCGAGGAGAGTAGGCGCTCATGGCGTTCTATCTGGGTATTGATATTGGGACAAGCGCCTCTAAAGGCGTTTTAATCGATGATCGATGCAACATCGTTTGCCAAGCCTCTTGTGGACACGAGACGGACAACCCGCGTGATGGATGGTACCAGCATGATGCGGAGGCAGTTTGGTGGGGCGATTTTTGCTGCTTGTCGCACGAGCTGGTGGCGCGATCGGGAGTTAACGAGGCACAGATCGGATGCGTGGGCCTTTCCGCATTGGGTTGCGACTGTGTGCCGGTCGATACCGAGTGCAATGCGCTGGCGCCCGCGATTTTGTATGGAGTCGATGCACGTTCGAAGCCGCAGATTGACGAGCTCCTTTTCGAATATGGGTCAGATCGCGCACGCGAACTTTTCGGGCATGATCCCTGTTCGTCAGATATTGCTCCCAAGATCTTGTGGTTTAAGGAGAATATGCCCGAGGTGCACGAACGTGCCGCGAAGTTCCTGACGGCGTCATCGTTTCTGTGCGCAAAGTTGACGGGGCGTTTTACGGTGGACCGTTATTTGGCGGAGGATTTTCTTCCCCTATACGACCGCTACACCTGGAAGGTTGATGCTCGGGAATGTGCTCGTTTCTGCCGGCCTGACCAGATGGCTGAGGTAATGTCGGCTACCGATATTGCCGGGGTGATTACGCGGCGTGCGGCTGAGGCGACGGGGCTCGCGGCAGGGACACCTGTCTTAGTGGGAACGGGCGACTCTGGTGCCGAGGCCATTTCGACGGGTGTATTCCGTCCCGGCGATATGATGGTTCAGTTGGGGAGTACGGCGTATTTCATCTACCTAGCTGATCATATGATCGATGATGCCCGCCTGTGGCCAGGGACGTTTATCATTCCCGGAACTTACGGGATCTGCGCGGGGACCAATACGGCGGGCGCACTCACATCGTGGCTGCGCCAAGAGCTGTATCGCGACGCCGTAGAGGCCGAGGGCCACGGTGGCCCCGATGCCTATTCGGTTATGGCGCATGATGCCGCCGATGTGGCGCCGGGTGCCGATGGGCTCCTGTGTCTGCCGTACTTTGCGGGGGAGCGTACCCCGCTCAACGATCCCGAGGCGCGTGGCGTCTTCTTTGGCCTGACCGGAAGGCATACGCGAGCCCATATGGTTCGCGCCGCCTTGGAAGGCGTCGCGTATACCGTTGCATCCCATGTCGACATTATCGAGCGAGAGCATGGACTGCCAATTGGGCGCATTATGCTTGTCGGAGGTGGAACCAAGAATCCAGTTTGGATGCAGGCTATCGCCGACGTATGTGGGCGCGAGGTCTCGGTTGCCAAGGTTACGGTGGGCGCATGCTTCGGTGATGCCATCATGGCAGCTCTCGCAGGTGGCGCCTATACATCATGGGATGAACTCGCCCGAGTCCTTGGCGTTGCGCAAACAATCGTGCCCGATATGACTGCCCACGAGTTATATGCGTCGCGCCGTCATATCTTTGACGAATTGTATGCGCGCAACCGTGATCTCATGCACGAATTGGTGTAATCCTGCCGAATTGTACTGCCTTCCAAAATAGGGACTGCGTTGTGCGATTCGCATGCCCCTTGGCATTTTTGCCCACAGGGGTTAGCGAAGGTCAAAAACAGAGTGCGCATTTGCTAAAACTGCCGACTCGATGCGCTTTGCGTCACAGTTTTTGAGTGAGGCAATGCGCATCGAGGTCCTTGCGAGCGATCTGATGAGCGACTGTGCGCTTGTTTCTGTGTTTGACTCGGCCGGTGCATCGGTCTCGAGCAGTAGACGGTCGAGTGGAATCTGTCGGGCATATTCGCGTCCACGTTTAGACGCAAGCATGCGTTCGTTGACGGAAAAATTACAGCCCGCATTACGCGCGCGGGCGAGTTCGTCCGAAGTGCCGCTAAACCAGTGGAAGATGATAGCGGGGGAGTTGGGGTTTGGGATGAGTAGTCCATGCGATTCGAGGACGTCCAGTACGGCCCCTGCCGAACGAACGGCGTGAATTGATATCACGCGCCCGGTAAGAGGATGCTGCATGAGTGTATCGCAGAGCCGGTCAAGTGCCTGTATTTGTAGCGGCTCACTTCCGGCAAAACGCGTGGAAAAGTCGAGCCCGACCTCGCCAACAAAACGCTCTTGCGCGGCAATTTGGCAGAGTAGGTCAATTTCTGCGTTGCCGCATCGCTCGTCGGCGAGCCACCAGGGATGGAGGCCGATGCCCTTGATGACGGTGGGAGGGCGACAGGTTCGCCCATGTACGCTAGCGAAGTCGCGTGGATCGACGCCACAATCAAATAGACCCAAGCCCAGTACCGTCGCCTCATCGGCAACGGCGTCCGGGTGAGCCATTAAATCAAGATGGCAGTGTGCATCAAATAACCGGGGCTCCATCTCGGCGCGCTCCGCTAGTCCAGACGTTGGCCATCGGAGCGTACGCGCTCAGTGCCGCGGCCACTGATCTGGCGGATAACCTCGCCGGCGATCATCTGGCCCATGATAGGCGGCATAAAGCTGGCGGTTCCCAGCTCGGTGCGCTCGTGGATGTTGGAAGGGTCGCGGGGCTGTGTCTTAACCGATTCCTCGCAGCTAAACAGTACGTGTAGGCTCTTGATTCCGCGCTTCTTGCATTCTTTGCGCATAATGCGGCTCATGGGGTCACGTACCGTATCGAAGATGTCGGCAAAGCGGAGGCACTCGGGATGGAGCTTGTTGGCCCCGCCCATGGAGCTAACCAAACGAATGTCGTGGTCCTGAGCATATTTGGCAATGGTGAGCTTGGCCGAGATGGTGTCAATGGCGTCGACGACGTAATCGAGCTTGTCGCTCGTCTGCTCAAAAACGCTCGCGAAGAACTCGTCGATGTTATCGCTCAACAGATATTCGGTGCGTTTGATAACGATGGCGGCGGGATTGATATCGCGAATCATGGCTTCCATCACGTCCACCTTGCGCTTGCCGACGGTGCTGTGAAAGGCGATGGCCTGGCGATTGATATTGCTGGGCGCGATGATGTCCTTGTCCAGAATGACGAAATGACCGATGCCGCCGCGGGCGAGTGCCTCGCAGCAGTTGGAGCCCACGCCTCCGCAGCCGAGCACCAGCACTGTGGAGTTGGCGAGTTTGTCGAGCGCCTCGCGCCCCATAATGATCTCGAGCTTAGTGTCGCGTGTCTCGATGGGGGCTGCGGCTGCGGTTTCGGTCATAAATATCCTCCGATGGGGAAGCAGGTCGTGTTTTAGCTATCGCCATTATAGGTATTATTGCGATTCCATTTGAGCCCTTGGAGCTTGTTGAAATGGGATCGGGATTCGCATAGGATTGAAGCAGATGGCACCCGTTGCAGCGGGTTGGCCAACTCCGAAACACGTTTATGGCGTGAGAAGTGGCCGTCTTCGCATTACGCGGGGGCGGCTATTTCATTCGACCTCCAATGTGGATGCCGAGCTCCACAGCCGCGATTACAAGCAATAACAACGTCAGGACATCGTCAATACTCATAGTCCATCTCCTTCTCGGGTAGAGGGAGCTGGCCCATCTGCTTCAACTTCCATTGTAGCTAAATACGAACGAATGTTCTATAGATGCTGCTGTATTAGATAGTTAAACAAACATCTAAATATCGAGTATAGTGTGCGCGTCATGAGAGATGATGAGAGGAGGTCTTATGCCGGGAGAGGGCTTTAAGGCGCTTACCGATCCAACGCGACGGCGCATTTTGGAGTTGCTGCGCGAGGGCAATTGCACGGCCGGGGAGCTTGCCGAGCATTTTGACATTAGCAAGCCGTCATTGAGCCATCACTTGGCGACGCTCAAAAACGCCGGGTTGGTGACCGACGAACGTCATGGCCAAAACATCGTTTACAGCTTAAACACCACCGTCATGCAGGACTTGATCGGTTGGTTTATGGGCTTTACAAACACGGAAGGTGATAAGGATGAATAACGAAAACAAGGGCATTCACGCCACGGGGGTATCGCGGTGTGTGTGGATTGCGCTGATCGCTCTGTGCGTCGCCAATGTCGTAGCGCACCTCATGGTGATGCCGAGCTTGCCTGCGCAGATTCCCACGCACTGGGGCGCGAACGGAGCCGTCGACGGTTGGGGTCCCAGCTGGATGGCCTCCGCGCTCGGCGTGCTGCCTCTGGTGCTTCTCGCAATGTTCTGCGTGGTGCCGCGCATCGATCCCAAAGGTGAGGCATATCGAACCTCGGGCAAGTTCTATCAGGGCTTCGTAATCGCCTTCACCTTGTTCATGTGCGCCATAAGCTGGCTGGGAGAGCTTACGGTCTGGGGCGTGGTGCCGGCGGTCGGTTCGGTTAACGTGCTGATTTCCGGTGTTGTCGGTTTGCTGTTCATCGGCGTAGGCAACTACTTGCCGCGTGTGAAGCAGAACTATACGCTCGGTATCAAGACGCCTTGGGCGCTTGCCAATCCCGAGAACTGGCGCCGTACGCAGCGCTTTGGCGGTGCCTGCTTTATGGTGCTGGGCTTTGGCCTGATTGTGATGGGCGTGGCGGGTAGCGTGCTTTCGAGCGAGGTCACGGCCGCGGTGATTGCGGTTCTGGCGTTTGGTTCGGTTGGAGCCGTCTACGTCTACTCGTATCTGCTGTGGCGCAAATCGCAGCGAGCCGCTCGCTAAGGTTGCGGAAAACTAGCGTACGCAGTTCATAGTATGTTCCGGGGGAACTTTTCCCAGGTAGTATTAGGGGGTATGGGCAACCATGCCCCTATTTCGTTACGTTTCAGAGCTGGTTTTTCCATCTCGTTTCCACTAAAGCGAAACAAGAATAGGAAAACAGCAGGTAGAAAGGATAAAACAGGCATATGGCGGAGTTTATCTACCAGATGTATCAGGCTCGCAAGGCCCATGGCGACAAGGTGATCCTTGACGACGTGACCCTGAGCTTCTACCCCGGTGCCAAGATCGGCGTTGTGGGTCCCAACGGCATGGGCAAGTCGACCCTGCTCAAGATCATGGCCGGCATCGAGGAGGTCTCCAACGGCGATGCCAGGCTCACCCCCGGCTACACTGTGGGCATCCTGCAGCAGGAGCCGCCGCTCGATGACGACAAGACCGTCATCGAGAACGTGCGCATGGCGTTTGGCGATATGATCGCCAAGGTCGATCGCTTCAATAAGATCGGCGAGGAGATGTGCGACCCGGATTGCGACATGGACGCCCTCATGGCCGAGATGGGCAAGCTCCAGGACGAGATCGACGCCGCCGACGGCTGGGATATCGATTCCAAGCTCGGCCAGGCCATGGACGCCCTGCAGCTGCCCGATTCCGACATGCCGGTCAACGTACTTTCCGGCGGCGAGCGCCGCCGCGTGGCCCTGTGCAAGCTGCTGCTCGAGGCTCCCGACCTGCTGCTGCTCGACGAGCCCACGAACCACCTGGACGCCGAGTCGATCCTGTGGCTCGAGCACTTCCTGCACAACTACCAGGGCGCGGTGCTTGCCGTTACGCACGACCGCTACTTCTTGGATAACGTTGCCGAGTGGATCTGCGAGGTCGACCGTGGCCACCTTTATCCCTACAAGGGCAACTACTCAACGTATCTGGAGACCAAGGCCGCGCGTATCGAGGCTCAGGGCAACCGTGACGCCAAGCTCGCCAAGCGCATGGAGGCCGAGCTCGAGTGGGTACGCAGCTCGCCCAAGGCTCGCCAGGCAAAGAACAAGGCCCGTCTGGCTCGCTACGAGGAGATGGAGGCCGAGGCCCGCGCAAGCCAGAAGCTCGACTGGACCGACATCCGCATCCCTGTGGGCCCGCGTCTGGGCAACAAGGTGCTCGAGGCCCATCACCTGCACAAGGAGTTCGATGGCCGCGTGCTCATCGATGACCTTTCGTTCACCCTGCCGCGCAACGGCATCGTGGGCGTCATCGGCCCCAACGGTGTCGGTAAGACCACGCTGTTCAAGACGATTGTGGGTCTGGAGCCGCTGACTTCGGGTGAGCTCGAGGTGGGCGAGACCGTCAAGATTTCTTACGTCGACCAGAACCGTTCCGGCATCGACCCCGATAAGAACCTGTGGGAGGTCGTCTCGGACGGCCTGGACCACATGATGGTGGGCGAGACCGAGGTTCCGAGCCGCGCTTATGTGGCGAGCTTTGGCTTTAAGGGCCAGGACCAGCAGAAGCGCGCCGGCGTGCTCTCCGGCGGCGAGCGTAACCGTCTGAACCTGGCGCTCACGCTCAAGCAGGGCGGCAACCTGCTGCTCCTCGACGAGCCCACGAACGACCTCGACGTCGAGACGCTGTCCTCGCTCGAGGCGGCGCTGCTCGAGTTCCCGGGCTGTTCGGTGGTCATTAGCCACGACCGTATGTTCCTGGACCGCGTTGCCACGCACATTCTGGCGTGGGAGGGCACCGACGAAAATCCGGGCAACTGGTATTGGTTCGAGGGCAACTTCGAGGCCTATCAGGCCAACCGCATCGAGCGCCTGGGCGAGGACGCAGCCCAGCCGCATCGTATTCACCGCAAGCTCACGCGCGACTAGTCGAGCTCAGGTGGCCTAACGAGAATGGGACGATAACCTTGAGGGTTATCGTCCCTTTTTGTTACTTGGTAGAAGGCTCGACTTTATCGATGGTCCAGGCGGCTCCGAGACCGCCGGTGGTGTTGCGGCGGATGCGCACGGTGACTTCGTGGCGCTCGCCGGCCTGCGTGTAGTGCAGGGGGAAGCTTGCGCGGTTTCGCGCGACCTCGATGGTACCGCGCTCGCGGGCGATCCAGTAGTACTCGCCGACGATGCCGAGGGTGTCGGCGCCGTAGGGGAGATAGGTTGACAGCTGGTGCAGAAGCGGGCCGGGGCAGAAGATCTCGGTTGTGAAATCGACGGGGAAGTCCTTGGGGATGGCGGGCGCTGCAGGTGCGGGGGTTGGGGCTGCTGCGGGTGCCGAAGCTGGTGCCGGTGCGGGAATTTGGTCGCAAGCAGAGGTGGGCACGGACTCGATGACGGGTGCGGACTCCGGCGTCGTTTTCGGCTTGATCGTGGAATCTGCGGACTCCACGGTGACGGGCGCGTCCGCAGCTGCAGTTTCAACCTCAACCTGCGTCGCGTTCTCGTTCTCGACGCTCGGCTTTGCCTCGATGGGCGTGGATGCCATGGTGGTGATGCCGGCGTTGGCGTTCTCGGGATCATAGACGACCGTGAGCGAGATGGCGGGCTGCGGCGTCTCGGGCTCCGGCGCCGACTCGGTAGCGCCTTGATCGGCGGGCTCGTCGGACTGATCGTCCTCAGCCTCGTCGCCAAAGTCGTCGCCAAAGACATCGCTGTTTTGGAACGCAGGCGTCTCAGGCTGGTCAGCGGCTTCTTCGGTTGTCGACTTGGGAGCCTCGTCGAGCTCCGCAGTGGCTTCCTGCTCGGATATGACTTTGGGATCGGTCGTGGCGGCGATTTCGGTTTCTGCTTCTGCTGTTACCTCAATAGCGACTTCGATCTCTGCCTCGGGCTCGGGTTCCGGCGCGGCTTCAACCATGGCTTCGGGCTCGGGACGCTTAACGTGCTTAGGGCGCACGGCCCTGAGGTCCTTCTCGCCGCGCTTTTTCTTTTTGTAGGACTGCTTGGCGCCCTTGGCGGCCTTGGGCTTGTCCTCGCCTTTGGCAAGGGCGGTATCCCAGGCCTCGTTGGTGATGACGGTGGCATACAGGCGACCGCCCTTAAAGACGGTCAGTCTAATGCAGTCGTCGAGCTCCTCGAGCAGCTCGCGCGTGGACTCGAAGCCCAGGTCATAAGCGGTCATGTCGCCGGCGGCGAGCGCCTCCTCGACCTGCGTCATAAACGTTTGCTTGCCGCACCCAATCGCGTCGCGCAGCAGACGATACAGATAGATGTGGTTGCCCAGCGATAGCGTGGGCGTAACTATTGTCTTGCTCATGGCAAATCTCCTCTTTACACACCAAAGCATCTTACCATCGCACGGGCCTTGCCATCTCGTCGCCCAAGGTAAACGGGCGCGACCGTTGCCGGTTCGCGCCCGTTATGCAGGTCGGTTATCTATGAGAGACAAACGTGCTTAGTTGCCCGATGCCGTGTCTTGGCTCGAGCTGTCTGATGCCGTGCCGGAAGCGGTTCCGCTCGAACTGTTGGTGTTGCTATTGTCGGTAGATCCCGTGCCCGATGCATTGCCGCTCGTCTGGTCGCCTGTGCTCGGTTGAGAGCCGTCAGTCGTTTGGCTTGAGTCGGTCGTGCCGGATTGCGTGCCGCCGCTGTTCGCAGAGGAATCAGCGCTCTGCGACTGATCAGGGGTGTTCGAGGACGAGTCGGTGGATGCTGAGGTGCCCTGCGAGTCGTCCTGCTGGTTTTGCGATTGACCGGTGTTATCCGCGTCGTGCTCGGTCGTATGCGACGAAAGGATCGGCTCGGGGCGCTCGCCCAGGCCCTCACCGGCAGTGGTGATAAGGATGGCGCCGGCGCAGGCGATGACCGCGACGATGGCGATGGCGATCGAGAAGATGATGACCTTCTTTTGCGTCTGGCTGCGCTCTGCCGCCGCCTTGGCGCGCAGGCTGTCGGGGGCGACGCGCGCCGTGGTCGCGCACCCCGCAATCTGGCGCATCTCCTGCGTAGTCGCGGCGCCGCCCAGGTGCTCCTCGGCATCAAACTCAACGGGCTCATAGGCGCCGGCGGGGTAGTCGACGTCGGCGTGCGTACCTTTGAGGGCTTTGGCGCTGGCAGAGATAAAGTGGCGGTAGACCTGCGAGGACACAACGGTGATGACCGAGCTCACGGCGGCGCCAATTACTGAACCGGCAATACCAATCTTGGAAGCAAGCGCGACGCTCGTGGCGGCGGCTGCGGCGCCGGCGATGATCTGGGGAATGGAAATGTCATCGAACAGGCCCTTTTTGGGCGCGATGGCCATGGTCTGTCCGATGGAATGGTTTTCGTGAACGCCGTTGTTGAGCGCGGCTGGTGTCATGACGCGCGTGCGCGGCGCGTCGGTGTACTTGGTTGTCATACGGGGCCCTCCCGGTGTAAATCTGCTTCGTTTCATGTAGCCATCAGGGTACCCACCAGATGTGAATCGTACGTGACATTTAACAGATATCATCAACTCATCAATTGCTCACCAAGTTGGTGGGATGCGGTTACACCCGGCGGTTGAACTACAATAGGGCTTGCTAATTGTTGTGAATGGCGTCTACGCACGGGAGCATTCTTATGAATCTTCACCTTTCTCAGTCTGATGGCTTTTTGCGTGTGGCGGCGGCGTCGCCGCGGATTCGCGTGGCCGATGTCGAGGGCAATGCCGAGGTTGCGCTGGCGGCTGTTCGCGAGGCTACCGAGCGCGGC
Organism: uncultured Collinsella sp.; assembly: GCA_905198825.1. GTDB lineage: Bacteria > Actinomycetota > Coriobacteriia > Coriobacteriales > Coriobacteriaceae > Collinsella. Next base: position 33,584 of record CAJKEF010000002.1, read on the forward strand.
GTCCGCGCGCTGGTGCTGCCCGAGCTTAACCTGACCGGCTATACCGCGGCTGATCTGTTCCATAACCGTACATTGCTGCATGCCTGCGAGACCGCACTGGCACATATTCTCGATGAAACCCGCGAGCTGCCGATTGTCTTTACCATCGGTCTTCCCGTTGCAGTTGCCGAGAATATCTACAACTGCGCCGCCGTGTGCTGCGCGGGCGAGCTTTTGGGTCTTACGGCCAAGAAGTATCTGCCCAACTATGGCGAGTTCTACGAGCGCCGCTGGTTTGCTCCGGCGCCCGCAGATCCTGTGTGGGTCGAGTTTGCCGGTCAGGGTCCGGTTCCGCTGGGTTCGGGGCTTGTCTACCGCTGCTGTGATGAAGGTGCCGAGGACATGGTGCTGGGCGTTGAGGTCTGCGAGGACCTGTGGGTGCCGGCGCCCCCTTCGACCGAGATGGCGCTTGCCGGTGCGACGGTGATTCTCAATCCGTCGGCCTCGGACGAGATTATCGGTAAGGCAGACTATCGCCGCAGCCTTATCTCCAATCAGAGCGCGCGCCTGTACTGCGCCTATGCCTACGCGGACGCGAGCGAGGGCGAGTCCACGACCGACATGGTCTTTGCGGGTGAGAACCTCGTCTACGAAAACGGCTCGAAGCTCGCCGCCACCAAACTGCTTACCTGCGATATGGCCATCGCCGACGTTGACCTTGACCGCCTGGTTGCCGAGCGCCGTCGCTCGACGACGTGGACGCGCGCGGACGATGCGCCGGAGGCCACGACCGTTGAATTTTCGTTTGAGGGCGTGCTGGCAGACGAACCTGTCCTGCACGATGCACTCGGCATCGACCGTGTCTTCCCCCGTGCGCCCTTTGTGCCGGCCGACCATGGCGACCTGGCCGAGCGCTGCGAGACCATCCTCGACCTGCAGACCGCCGGCCTCAAGACCCGCCTTGCCCATACGGGTACCAAGGCTGCGGTCATCGGTCTTTCGGGTGGCTTGGACTCCACGCTGGCACTGCTTGTGACCGTGCGTGCCTTCGATGCGCTGGGGCTGCCGCGCACCGGTATCACGGCCGTGTCCATGCCCGGCTTTGGCACGACGCATCGTACCAAGTCGAATGCCGAGTCGCTCGCTCACGACCTGGGTGTGAGCTTCCGCGAGGTTTCGATCCACGCGGCTGTGGAACAGCACTTCAAGGACATAGAGCACGACCCGGCAGTTCAGGATGTGACCTACGAGAACAGCCAGGCGCGCGAGCGTACGCAGATTCTGATGGACCTGGCCAACCAGGCTGGCGGTTTTGTCATCGGCACGGGCGACCTGTCGGAGCTGGCGCTCGGTTGGGCTACCTATAACGGCGACCACATGAGCATGTACGCCGTCAACGCGAGCGTGCCCAAGACGCTTGTGCGCCATCTGGTGCGTTATGCCGCCGATGTCTTTGGCGGGCGTATTGCCGAGGTCTTGCTCGACATCCTCGATACGCCGGTATCCCCCGAGCTTCTGCCGCCCACGGGCGACGGCGAAATTGCGCAGAAGACTGAGGATTTGGTGGGCCCGTACGAGCTGCACGACTACTTCCTCTACTACCTGCTGCGTTTTGGCTTTGAGCCCGGCAAGATCTACCGCATGGCGCTCAAGAGCTTCGAGGGCGTCTATGACGCCAAGACCGTCCACACGTGGTTGCGTACGTTCTACCGTCGCTTCTTTGCTCAGCAGTTTAAGCGCAGCTGCCTGCCCGATGGTCCCAAGGTGGGCTCGGTGACGCTCAGCCCGCGCGGCGATTGGCGTATGCCGAGTGACGCCAGCTCGCGTCTGTGGCTTGCGCAGATCGATGCGCTCAATGCAATTGACTAAGGTTGGCTAAATTGAACCAATACGGGGGTTGCAAGCGTTACACTTTTGCAATCTGATGGCCCGTATCGCGCGGCGCTCTTGTCGGAGCGCCGCGTTTTTCATATCGAAAGGTGGCACCATGCAGGCATCGCAGCGTCTCGACCGCTTTGGCGCGGAGGTCTTCGCCTCGCTCAACAACAAACTGCTCGCGCTGAAGGCTCAGGGCAAGACCATTTACAACATGAGCGTGGGCACGCCCGACTTTAAGCCGTACGACCACGTGGTCGAGGCGCTCACGCAAGCAGCCAAAGATCCCGAGATGTGGAAGTATGCCCTGCGTGACCTGCCCGAACTCAAGCAGGCCGTGTGCGATTACTATGAGCGTCGCTTTGGTGTCTCCGGCATTACGCCGTCCATGGTGCAGTCGTGCAACGGCACGCAGGAGGGCGTGGGCCATTTGGGCCTGGCCCTGCTCGATCCGGGCGACACTATTTTGGTTCCCGATCCGTGCTACCCGGTCTTTGAGGCGGGTGCCAAGATCGCCGATGCCAAGCTCGAGTACTATCCGCTGGTTGCCGAGCACAATTACCTGCCCTATGTGGCGGGCATCGATTCCGAAGTGGCCGACCGCGCCAAGTATATGATCGTGTCGCTGCCCGCCAACCCGGTGGGCTCGGTGGGCACGCCCGAGATCTACGAGGAGATCATCGCTTTTGCCCGCGAGCACGACCTGCTCATCGTCCATGACAACGCGTACTCCGACATCGTGTTCGACGGCGAGCCGGGCGGCAGCTTCTTGCAGTATCCCGGTGCGCTCGAGGTGGGCGTTGAGTTCTTCTCGCTCTCCAAGTCGTTTAACGTCACCGGTGCTCGCATCGGCTTTTTGGTCGGCCGCGAGGACGTGGTCTCTGCCTTTGCCAAGCTACGCAGCCAGATCGACTTTGGCATGTTCTTCCCGATCCAGAAAGCTGCTATCGCCTGCCTGAACGGTCCGCGTGATGAGGTCGAGGCGCAGCGTCTGAAGTACCAGGAGCGTCGCGATGCCCTGTGCGACGGTCTTGAGGGCCTGGGCTGGGAGCGTCCCAACGCGCATGGCTCCATGTTTGTGTGGGCCAAGCTTCCCGGTGGTCGCACCGATTCCATGGCGTTTTGCGAGGAGCTCATGGAGAAGGCCGGTGTTGTGGTGACGCCGGGCGCGAGCTTTGGTCCTTCGGGCGAGGGGCACGTGCGCATGGCGCTGGTTTTGCCGCCCGACCAGATCGCTTTGGCTGTCGAGGCCATCCGCGAAGCGGGCCTGTATTAGAAAGCCATTTCGGCTCGTCAATAGCTCGAAACCGATTTCGTGCAGTTATTTTACGAATTCTGCAAATAATTTCGGCAAACGGTCGATATTTGGCTGCGAATAGGAGCATAATCAAAGTCCCGATTGGATGTATTGGGATTACGGCAAGCCGCTCGGGTCGTTCCCGGGCGGCTTGTTTGTGGAGAGAGATGGGAGTTTCTAATGGTTAACGAGAAGAAGGTCGCTATTGTCGGCTGCGGTTTCGTCGGTTCGTCTTCGGCGTTCGCGCTGATGCAGAGTGGTCTGTTCTCCGAGATGGTTCTCATCGACGTGGACAAGAACCGCGCTGAGGGTGAGGCTCTGGATATCGCGCACGGCATGACGTTTGCCGAGCCGATGAAGATCTACGCCGGCGATTATTCCGATGTCGCCGACGCCGCCATGATCGTCGTCACCGCTGGCGCTGCCCAGAAGCCCGGTGAGACCCGCCTGGACCTGGTCAATAAGAACGTCAGCATCTTTAAGTCCATTATTCCCGAGATTAAGAAGTCTGGCTTCGACGGCATTCTGCTCATCGTCTCCAACCCGGTCGACGTTCTGACCTACGCCGCCATCAAGATGTCCGGCCTGCCCGAGGGCCATGTCATCGGCTCCGGCACCGTGCTCGACACCGGCCGTCTGCAGCAGATGCTCGGCGCTCACGTCGAGGTTGACCCGCGCGATGTCCAGGCCTACGTCATGGGCGAGCACGGTGACTCCGAGTTCGTCGCTTGGTCCAGCGCTCAGGTTGCCGGCGTGCCGCTGAACACCTTCTGTGAGCTTCACGGCCACCTGGAGCATGAGGCTGCCGAGAAGCGCATCGCCGAGGACGTCAAGAACTCCGCCTACACCATCATCGAGAAGAAGCACGCCACCTACTACGGTGTCGCTATGGCCGTCAAGCGCATCTGCACTGCCGTCATGCGCGATGAGCAGACCGTTCTGCCTGTCTCCTCGCTCATGGTGGGCGAGTACGGCCTGTCCGATCTGGCCATCTCCATGCCGACGGTCGTTGGCCGCGACGGCGTCGTTTGCCGCGTTCCCGTGCCGCTGAACGATGACGAGCAGCATGAGCTCACCGTCTCTGCAAAGGCCCTTAAGGAAATCATCGACAGCGTTGATTTCTCCTGCTAAATCAAGCTCGCTAGAGCGAAAAGCTACAATGAAGGCGCCCGGATTCATGTGACCCGGGCGCCTTTTTGGTGCATTGGGGACAGGTTTGTTTGCATCAAATGAGGTGCAATCGGTGCAAAACCAGCCTGTCCCCCTTGCACCATTGTTGATGGGAGGGCCATGTCGGATTCGCCTAATTTTTTGACCTATGCCCAGACGGCGTTTGATCCGTTTGAGGAGCGGCCGTTCTGCGCGGTGGATAGCCTGGTCTTTGCGTGGTTGTCCTATTTGCGTTTGCCGGGTGATATGGCGGAGCTGACGAACTGGCAGGGCCTAGACGTACGCGAGCTGCTGCGTGCCGAGTGCTACCGGGACATGATTGGCGACTTGTGGGACCCGGAGGGTAGCAGGGCCTTGTTGGAGGCCGTGGCAGCAAGTCCTCGCTACCGTGGCGTGAACGTTTGCGGCTATCGTGCCGTGAGCGATGTGGTGGCGACGGAGCAGTTTGCAGCCATGACGTTCCGGTTTCCGGCGGGGTTTAGCTATCTTTCCTTCCGGGGGACCGACAGCACGATTGTGGGCTGGAAAGAGGACTTTAACATGGCGTTTCGGTATCCTGTGCCGGCCCAGGAATCCGCGGCGCGTTATGTGGACGAGGCGGCGGATGCGATTGACGGGCCGCTTTTGTGCGGAGGTCATTCCAAGGGTGGAAACCTTGCGGTGTACGGTGCGGCGATGTGTTCCGATGCCGCCCGTGAGCGAATCGAACGGGCGTATTCCCATGATGGTCCGGGCTTCGTCGAGGAGTTTCTGAACGGCAACGCCTTTGCGAGCCTTTCTGGTCGTATCGATAAAACCCTGCCCCAGTCTTCGATCTTCGGCATGATGTTCGAGACGCAGGAGGACTATGCCATCGTTGAGAGCACCGAGTTCAGCCTGCTGCAGCACAATCCCTTTAGCTGGGTGGTCGACGGCTGCGATTTTGTGTATTGCGAACGCCTGTCTGCTGGCGCGCGATATGTTGACGGCTCTATTCGCGAGATGCTGCTTGCAGTGTCACCTGGCGAGCGCGAGCGTTTTATAGATGCGTTGTTCTCCGTGTTTGAGGCTACGGGTGCTGAGCGGTTTGCAGATATCGCTGGGAATCTGCGCGAGAGCCTGCCCGTGATGCTCCAGGCTGCGCAAGGCTTTGACAAGGATACGCGCCGTTTTGTCTCGCAGACCATCGTGGCAATCCTTAAATGCGCACTGCTGCCCAAACGACCTCAGATCGACATGCCCGCTGCCGGCAAGAGTTTGGCAGAACAGCTCGAGGCTTGGCAGTCCGAGCTCCTGCGCTAGCCATTGGTGCAAAGCAACCTGCCCCCGATGCGTCAACCTTCGATGCACCTGGGGCTGGCTCGACCGCTATACTGGTTCGTGCCGAAATCGATCTAGAACGGAATGCCGTATATGAAAATCAATCATGCGATTCTGCATATCCTGGACTTTGACTCTGCCGTCAACGTCATGAGCCAGCGCGAGCTCGATATCGAGAGCCGTACCGTGCGCAACTTCGTGACCACGCATCTGCGCCGCGCACGTACCTCGGCCGACAATAAACGCGCCACGTTTGCCGAGAACTCTGCGTTTGGCGGCGAGCTCAAGGGCTATTTCTTTGGCGAGCGCGAGTTCGTTGACCTGTCGCAGCAGATTGCGGAGTTTATTTCCTCCGAGCTCACCAAAGCCGAGAAAGCCGAGTCCACTGACGTGCTTGTGGCGGACTTTGACGACGATGAGGATGCCCGCTGGTTTGCCGTGATGCTGCTGGGCTCCAAGCAGGCTTTTATGCACGAAGTGGGCCGCGAGGAGGGGGAGGTGCGCAACGACATCGCGCGCCACTACGCCATTCTGCCGAACCCCTCGCAAAAGGTGCCGAGCTATGCCATCGTGCGCGCGAGTACCATGGAGATCGGCTATGTGGACAAGAAGCGCAAGATTGCCGGCGAGGATCGTATGCTTATCCCCGATGGCCTGCTGCAGTGCGACACGGGCGTGTCGGGCAAGGAAGTCATCGATACCGTGACGCGTGTGGTCGAGGAAGTCGCCGAGGAGCACGGCGCCAACACGGCCGTGGCGCTCGCCAAGGTTAAGGCCGCTGTGGCCGAGAAGGTTGAAGATGACGAGGAGCTGCCGCCTTGGGATATCGTCGATGAGGTCTTTGAGGACGAGCCGGTCATCAAAGAAAGCGTGCGCGCGGCACTTACCGAGGAGAGGGTTCCCGAGCGCGTTCCCGTGGAGCGCAAGCAAGTCGAGCGCGCGGCCGTACGCAATCACAAGATCCGTACCGACACGGGTATCGAAATCAGCTTCCCGGCCGAGATGGGTTCGAATTCCGAGTACATCGAGTTCGTCAACGAGCCCAACGGCCTCATCTCCATCGAGCTCAAAAACATCGGGTCAATTGAGAATCGATAAACTGCGCTTGAACTTCAGACAAAGCAAAGGCCGAAACCCTTCGGGACTTCGGCCTTTTTGCTTGGAGCTGAATTGAGTTGCAGACTGAGCATAAGTCAGCGAAAACGCCCCTAGGCGAGCAAGGTGACGTGAAAGAGGAGGGAAGCGTACTTCGGTACGCGACCGACGA
>CAJKEF010000003.1 GCA_905198825.1 uncultured Collinsella sp.
CGTGCAGACGCCGACGCTTGCCCTGGTGGTCGAGCGCGAGCGCGAACGCATGGCGTTTGTGCCCGAGGACTATTGGCAGATCCGCGGCATGGGCGCCGCGCAGGGTGCCGCCGAGGACGACCGCTTTAAGATTGCGCACAAGACGGCACGCTTTACCGACAAGGATGCTGCTGAGACGGCGTACGGCCATGTTGACGGCGTCGCGACGGCAACCGTCGCCGCGGTGACCAAGCGCTCGCGCAAGCAGCAGCCGCCCACGCCGTTTGCGACCACCTCGCTGCAGGCTGCCGCCGCGGCCGAGGGCATCTCGCCTGCGCGTACCATGCGCATCGCCGAGTCCCTCTACATGGCCGGTCTCATCAGCTACCCGCGTGTCGACAATACCGTGTACCCTGCGACGCTCGATCTGGGCGCCGTGGTGAGCGACCTGGCAAAGATCAACCCGGCGCTGGCGCCCGTGTGCAAAAAGGTGCTCGCCGGTCCCATGAAGCCCACGCGCGGCAAGGTCGAGACCACCGACCACCCGCCTATCTATCCTACGGGCGAGGGCGACCCGTCCGCGCTCGATGGCGGCCAGCGCAAGCTCTACGACCTCATCGCCCGCCGCTTCCTGGCGACGCTCATGGGGCCTGCGACCATCGAGAACACCAAGCTCGAGCTCGATGTGAACGGCGAGCCGTTCGTGGCTTCGGGCGATGTGCTCGTGACCCCCGGTTTCCGCGAGGCATACCCGTACGGTCTCAAGCGCGACGAGCAGATGCCGCCGCTGGAGCAGGGCGATACGGTCGACGTGTTCGACATTAAGCTCGAGGCCAAGCAGACCGAGCCGCCCGCGCGCTACAGCCAGGGCAAGCTCGTGCAGGAGATGGAAAAGCGCGGCCTGGGTACCAAGTCCACGCGCGCGAGCATCATCGAGCGCCTGTACGCCGTGCGCTATCTCAAAAACGATCCCGTGGAGCCGAGCCAGCTGGGTATCGCCATCATCGATGCGCTGTCGCGGTTTGCCCCGCGCATCACGAGCCCCGATATGACCAGCGAGCTCGACGGCGACATGACCCGCGTGGAGCGCGGCGAGGACACCGAAGAGCATGTCGTGACGCACTCGCGCGCGCTGCTGGCCGGCGTGCTCGACGAGCTGCTCAAGCATACGCAGGAGCTGGGCGACGCCATCAGCGACGCCGTCACGGCCGATGCGCGCGTGGGCGCCTGCCCCAAGTGCGGCAAGGATTTGGTTATGAAGACGAGCGCCAAGACCCGCGGCAGCTTTATCGGCTGCATGGGATGGCCCGACTGCGACGTGACCTATCCGGTGCCGAGTGGCGTCAAGGTAAGCCCGCTCGAGGGCGAGGCCGCCGTGTGCCCCGAGTGCGGTGCGCCGCGCATTAAGTGCCAGCCGTTCCGCCAGAAGGCCTTCGAGATCTGCGTGAACCCCACGTGCCCCACCAACTACGAGCCCGACCTTAAGGTGGGTGAGTGCAAGGTGTGTGCCGAGGCCGGACGCCATGGCGACCTGATCGCACACAAGAGCGAGAAGAGCGGCAAGCGCTTTATCCGCTGCACCAACTATGACGATTGCGGCGTGAGCTATCCGCTGCCGGCGCGTGGAAAACTCGAGGCGACGGGCGAGACCTGTCCCGAGTGCGGCGCTCCCATCGTGGTGGTCAACACGGCGCGCGGTCCGTGGCGTATCTGCGTCAACATGGACTGCCCGACCAAGGAGAAGAAGCCCGCCCGCGGCCGCAAGACTGCGACCAAGGCGAGCACGGCGAAGAAAACCACGGCAGCAAAGAAGACTTCGACCGCCAAGAAGTCGACTGCCAAGAAGGCTGCCGCGAAAAAGACGACCACCAAGAAGGCGGCCGCCGACAAGTAGCCGAGCACATATAGACACGGTGGGGCCGGGCGCGCAAATGCAAATGCGCGCCCGGCCCCACTTCTAAGTTGCGGTGAAATAGGGACTGTTTTTGCTGACAAAAGGCCTAATCAATCCCTATTTCACCGCAAGTTTTGATCAGTTGTTGGGATTACTTCACCTCGACGGGCTTGGCGCCGGGATAGCGGTCCTCAAAGTCCTGACGGTACTTATTGTCATTGGTGCCCGCCACGTTGTCGCGTGACAGCGGCGCCACGATCTCATTCTTGTGGTCCGCGGGCTGTGCGTACTTCAGGCTGATCTCCCAGGCATCGCAGATCGCGTCAATGCGGTGGTCCAGGTCGTCATACAGGGCAACGATGTCTTTCCAGGAGCTGTAGTTCTTGGAGCTCGTCGGGACGTCCAGGTCCTCGACGATGTCGTAATACTGCTCGATGGTGTCCTCCGTGCGCTCGGCGACGTCGGCGAGATTTTGACGGGCGGTGCGATCTTCTTCCAGATAGCTGCCATTGAAGGCCTGCGCGCAGGCGCGGACCTGGCTATCGAGATCTTCGAGCAGATCGTAGTATTCGCTCAGGCGACGGTAGAGGTTCTGCTCGGAGAGGGTTGCTTCGCCGTCGTCCTCGTCGTCATCGTCGCCATCATCGTAGAGGCTATTGGGGTCGTCGAGAGGCTTGAGGTCATCATCGTCAACATCATGGTGCAGCTTAGTAATCTCGGCAGTCGTTTGCGTGGCGGCGTTGTCGAAAGGCTTGATCACAAAAAAGATGACCAAGGCGATGATAATTGCCACGAGCACAACGATAACGGCGATAAGCGCCTTGGTGCTGCTCTTTTTGGCGGCGGGGGCCTGCGGTGAATCAGGCGCGTACGTAGATGCCGGTTGCTGTTGGGGCGGGGTGTCCGCGACGGGTATGCGCTGCGTCGTTTCGACCGCTGCGGGGCTGGCGGCGGGGTCGGGGCGATAGGCGAGGGGGTCGTCCGGCTTAGCTTGCGGCGTATCGAGGAAGCCGGTCTGCTCAAACGCGGGTTGGCCATTGCTTGCGGTTGTCTGCTCAACGGGTGCACCGCATGAGGTGCAGAACTTGGCATCATCTGCAAGAAGTTTGCCGCACGAGGCGCAATACCGAGACATTGCCACTCCTTTCGCCACATTTCAAATCAATACGACGATTATACCCAGCGTCCAAAAGTCCCCATCATAAGTTGCGGTGAAATAGGGACTGTTTGGCGGTCTCAGAGCTTCAATCAGTCCCTATTTCACCGCAACTTTGGAAAGACACCTTTAGCCATTGGGGACGCGCCGAGCACTGGGGTATCATGGCTTGGTTGATATATCTGCATTTACGCGCCTTGTAGGAAGGGGCTGCGCTCATGGCTTTTGAGCCCGCTCGACATAGCTTTATCACGCTCGAGGGCGTCGACGGTGCCGGCAAGTCCACGCAGGCGCGTCTGCTTGCCCGCGCGCTCGAGCTCGCTGGCCACCAGGTTGTGAGCCTGCGCGAACCGGGCGGCACCGCCATCAGCGAAAAGATTCGTGCTCTGCTGCTCGACCCCGCCAATACGGCGATGGGCGACACCTGCGAGTTGCTGCTCTACGAGGCTGCGCGTGCCCAGCTGGTGCACGAGGTCATCGCGCCCGCCCTCGCGGCCGGCAAGGTGGTCCTGTGTGACCGCTTCTACGATTCCACGACCTGCTACCAGGCGTTTGCCGACGGCCTCGATCGCCAGATAGTGTGCGATGCCAATAACCTGGCCGTCGCGGGAACACGCCCGGCGCTCACGCTCGTCTACCACATCACACCCGAGCAGGCGGCGCTACGCATGGCAGCCCGTGGCGCGGCAGATCGCATGGAGGCAAAAGGCATGGCCTTCCAAGAGCGCGTTTACGAGGGGTTTAGCGCCATTGCCGCCGAGGAACCAAATCGCGTAAAGCTTATCGACGCCACCGCGCCCGTCGCGGAGGTCTTCGAGAAGACGGTCGAGCAGGTTCGCGCGTACGGTCTCGACATTCCGCAAGATGCCGTCGCCGCCGCGCTTGCCAAGGAGGTCGAGTAACATGGCCCCCGCTCAGACAAGCCTGTTGGCCAAGCTCGACACCCAAAAGCGCGTGCGCGACTTTTTGACCAACGCCGTCGCCAGCGGCCGCGCATCGCACGCCTACCTGTTTTTGGGCGCTCCCGGCGCCGGCAAGCTCGATGCCGCATGGGCGCTCGCCCAAGCCTTCCTGTGCGAGCAGGACGGCTGCGGCGCATGCGACAGCTGCGTGCGCGTTGCTCGGCACACGCATCCCGACGTGCACTATTACACGCCCGAGAGCGCCACGGGCTACCTCATTGCCCAGACCCGCGAGCTGCTCGATGACGTGCCGCTGGCGCCCATCCGCGCCAAGGCCAAGGTCTACATCATCGACCGTGCCGAGCAGCTGCGTGCTAACACTGCCAACGCACTGCTCAAAACACTCGAGGAGCCGCCCGAGGGCGTTATGTTCATCTTGCTGGGCACCTCGGCAGACGTGATGCTGCCCACCATCGTGAGCCGCTGTCAGTGCGTGCCGTTTCGGCTGGTGTCGCCCACCGTGGCCGCGCAGGCCGTGAGTCGCGCGACGGGCCAGGATCTCGCGCGCTGTCGCATGGCGGTCGCCGTGGCGGGAAGCCCCACACGCGGCATCGAGTTCCTTAAGAGCGCCGAGCGCCAGGACGCCCGCCGTCAGATGGTCCGTGCCATCGACTCACTCATTGCCGCCGACGAGGCCGACGTGCTCAGTCGCGCCAAGTCGCTCATCGTCGCCGTTAAGGCTCCGCTCGCCGAGGTCAAGTCCACGCAGGAAAAGGTGCTCGAGCAAAACGCCGACTATCTGTCGCGTGGAGCATTGAAGCAGCTTGAGGACCGCAACAAGCGCGAACTCAACGCGCGCGAGCGTTCGGGTATCATGGAAGCGCTGGCGAGCGCGCGGACGCTCATGCGCGACGTGCTGCTGACGCTTCAGGACGAGGCGGCCGACGTCGTGAACGAAGACGTGCGCGACACGATCGGGCGGCTTGCCGCCGCGACGAATGCTGCGGGTGCCACCCGGGCGCTCGAGGCGGTCGCGACCGCCGAGCGCAACATCGCCAGAAACGTTACTCCCCAGCTGGCCATCGAGGTCATGCTGTTCGATATCAGGAAGGCACTGAAATGCCGTTAGTCGTACCCGTTAAGTTTACCTACGCCTCGCGCGACCTGTGGTTTGACCCGCAGGATCTGGATATCCTCGAGGCCGATTATGCCATTTGCTCCACCGAGCGCGGGACCGAGATCGGCCTGGTCACGGCCGATCCCTTCGAGGTGCCGCAAGATGAGATCGGCCAGCCGCTCAAGCCCGTGCTGCGCGTGGCGAGCGACATCGACCTGCAGCTTGCCGACGACCTGGCCATCCAGGGCGACGAGGCGATGGTCGATTTCCGCCGTCTGGTCAAAGAGCTCGACCTCGAGATGAAGCCGGTCGGCGTCGAGTACCTGTTTGGCGGCGAGAAGGCCGTGTTCTACTTTGCGGCCGAGGAACGCGTCGATTTTCGTCAGCTCGTCAAGGACCTGTCCTCGACGCTGCACATTCGCGTCGACATGCGTCAGATCGGCGTGCGCGATGAGACCCGCCTGGTGGGCGGCTATGCCCAATGCGGACAGGAGCTCTGCTGCACGCGCTTTGGCGGACAGTTTGAGCCCGTCTCGATTCGCATGGCAAAAGAGCAGGACCTGCCGCTCAACTCGTCCAAGATCAGCGGCGTTTGCGGCCGCCTGATGTGCTGCCTGCGTTATGAGTTCGAGGCGTACAAGGACTTTAAGAGCCGTGCGCCCAAAAAGAAGACGCTCATCGATACGCCGCTCGGCAAGGCGCGTATACAGGAATATGACACGCCGCGTGAGCAGCTGGTGCTGCGCCTGGAGAACGGCAAAGTCTTTAAGGTCAACCTGGCCGATATGACGTGCTCGGAGGGCTGCAAAAAGAAGGCCGCCGAGCAGGGCTGCAACTGCCGCCCCGACTGTGTGACGCGCGATGTGCTCGAGCGCATCGAGTCGCCCGAGATGCGCCTGGCGCTCATGGAACTCGATCGCGAGAACGGCGTTGACGTGGGCGATGGCCTGTCGAGTGCCGATCGTCTGGCCGGCACATCGATGCCCAAGCGCCGTCGTCGCGATGCCGAATCCGATGCTCGCACCGCTCAGGGCCAGGGCGAGGGCCGTGGCCGTGGAAAGGGCCGCGGCAAGGCCGAGGCACCCGAGGCCGAGGAGGCAGCTGGTGGCCGTCGCCGCCGCAAGCGCGCGGCGTCCGTCGACAATGGCGAGGCCGCGGGTAAGAACGCTTCCCGCGAGCGCGAGGCTCAGCAGCCCCAGCAGCAAAACCGCGGCGGTGGCATGAACCCCACGCGCCGTCGTCGCCGTCACCTGTCGAGCGAGGAGCGCGAGGACGCCTTCCGCGCCGCAGCCGCTCGCGAGGCCGGTGCCGCTCCCAAGGGTGGCTCGGGTTCCGACGCGCCTGCCGACAAGGCTGGCAAGCCGCGTGGCGAGGAGGAGCGCGCGTCACGTCCGCGTCGTCGCCATTCCTCGGGCACGCAGCAGAAGCCCTCGGTTCCTTCTGTGGCCGATCAGGTTTCGGATGGCGAAGTCAAGGTCACGCGCCGTCGCCCCGGCGATGGCGGAGGAGCTGCCGCCAAGGCTTCGCACGGCGGCGCTCGCGACGAGTGCGAACCGCGTGAGGATCGCGGCGGCGAGGGCTCGACCGACCAGGGTCAAAAGCGTCGCCGTCGCCGTCGCTCCCGCAAGCCGCGCCAGGACGGTGGCGAAGGCTCGACCCGCACCTCGTCCGCACCGCAACCGCCTGCCGGCGAATAACGTCCGTAAGCGGATGTAACCCGCCTGACCCCAGCACCTCTGGGTATCATGGCTCTACACCGACAACCCTCCCTTCGCCTTCGCGTAGGGAGGGTTGTGTCATGAAGAGACATCTGAACGTATTGACTCGCTTGCAGGGCGCAGGCGTCCTACCGTTTGCGGACGAATTGCTACCGCTTGCCGAGCGCGCGACGTATGAGGCGCTCGAGGCGTTGTCGCCCACGCGATGCGCTGGCTGCGAGCGTTCCGGTGCGCTGATCTGCCAGGATTGTCTGGCATCGCTCGCGCTCATCGATCCGTGTCATAGTTGCATCCGATGCGGCGCCCCGTTTGGGGATTTGCTGTGTACCGAGTGCTCGGTCGAGGGCACGTCTTCGGCAATGGCCGAGGCGCTCGATCGCTGCCTGGCGTGTGCCGTCTATGCACATCCGCTGCCGCGCATCATCAAGGCGTACAAGGATGCGGGCGAGCGCCGTCTGGCACCGTATCTGGCGGAGTTGCTCTACGACACTGCCTTGCATGCCCAGGTGGCAGCATCCGATCGCTACGGCAGCGTGCTGTCCGGCGCCGACGCGGTGGTATTTGTGCCCGCGACTGCGGCAGCGTTTCGGCGGCGTGGGTTCGATCATATGGAAGCAATCGCGCGCTCGTTTTGCGATCTTTCGGGTGTCCCGTTGCTGGACGCCCTGGTTAAATACGGTCATGGTGACCAGCGAGAGCTCGGTCGCGATGAGCGCCGGGAGCATGCCTGGGGCATGTACGAGACGGTCGAGGATGTGCGCGGCCGCCGTCTGCTGCTCATCGATGATGTCATTACCACGGGCGCGACCATGGCGGCGGCCTCGGCGGAGCTCAAGCGTGCCGGCGCCGCAGCAGTCGATGGCCTCGCTATCGCACGCGTTTGGTAGGGGGTGGCTTTGTGGCAGTGAAGATAGCGCGGCGCATCGAGCCGACAAGCGAGCAACTGGCGGCCTCCGTAGTCCTGACCGGTGCCTCGGCGCTGCGCATGATGCGCGCCGAGCGCCGACAAATGGGTTACATCAGCTGGAGAGACCTCTATCCCGATGAAGAGCGCCGTGTGCTGCATACATCGTCTCCCTCGGCCGAGGACATCTATCTTCCCGATTTGGTGCGGATCGGGGCCGTGAGTGGCGAGGTCCAAGAAGACTTGTGCCTGCTGGTGGGGTCGGCGAAGCAGCGTCGCCGCATGCCTGGTGCAAGCTGGTCCGTTTGTTCTACAGACCTGCCGGACGCCTCGATTTTGGAGGTGGAGCCGGGGGTGTACAGCTTGTCTCCCGAGGCCCTCTGTGCCGCCGTTGCGCGCGAAGTCGGCTGTATCCAGGCATTTGCCCTGGCCCAGGAGCTGTGCTCCAAGATTTCGCTGAGCGATCGCGGGCAGTATCTGCCCCCTTACAGCTCGCCTACCGTGAACAGGCTTGCAAAGGATAAGGACCAGCCGTCAGATGTGGGCTACTTTGAGGTCGAGCCAGTGCTGACGCCCGATCGCCTGGCAGATTACCTTGCGGCATGCAAGGGGAGCGCGGCCAAGCAGCTGCGGCGGCTGTGCCCCTTTCTGTCGGAAAACCTGCGCTCACCCATGGAATGCATCATGCTTGCCATGTTTTCGCTTCCGTTTTCTTATGGCGGATTTGCCTGCGGTCCCTTTAAGACCGACCACAAGATCGAGTTCAACGACCGTGCGCAGGCGATCTCGGGGATGCCGTATGCGGTTTGCGATGCCTATCAGGAAGCAGCTCGGTTTGACCTGGAATACAACGGTGAGCAGGGCCATTCGTCTCGCGGCGGGCGCATTCACGATGAAAAACGCAATACGGGTTTGGCGTCCATGGGAATCGAGGTCGCGACGGTCAACAACGAGATGCTCTGCGACATGGAAGCGATGGAAGCGCTCGCATGGCGCATCCACCAGCGTATGGGTAAACGATATCAGAATCGTGTAGAGGCTCGTCGAAAGAGGCAAGATGCTCTGCTGAATACGCTCCGAGCGTGCTTTGGGCTCAAGCCGGCGTAAAACTATGGCTTTATAGGGGGTCTGTTTATATGCCATGTGCAAAAACCGGCAAATATGAGTACTGTTACTAGATTAGTGACAGCAAAAATAAAGAAACTTGGGCCGAAAAACTGGATTCAGCGAAGAGATAATAAACGAATGTGGAATATCTTGGCGCCAAGCGGGCTGTGCGGAACTCAAAAAGGGCTCGTGGGGCGGAAATACGCTGCTACTAAATTGGTAGCAGTACTCATATTTGCCGTTTTTTGCACATGGCACCCTGAGACGGGTGCCCCGGGGCTCCCCGTGGGGGAGCTCCGGGCTTCATGGGGGCACGAATGGTCCGCCCCGACCTGCGAAATCTGTGCTCGCGATGCGAATAACGTCCCTAACCTTAAACTATAGCTTGAACTTAGCTATAATGCGCTACGTTCCTGCCAGGCTGTGGTTGCGGACGGACGAAATGCCCATCCTAGTCCAAGACAGACGCGGTCAAAGGGATCCACGTAAGCGGCCGCGTGCGCGCGGCGCGATCATGGCGCGTCCTAGATGTAAGCCGCACCGTCCGTTCTACTTTCTTTGGGGCAATACCGCCTCGCGGGCGAGCGGGCCAGTCGTGAAGGTGGCTGCGGCCTCCCGAGCAAACGCCCCGGTGCGCAAGTGTGGGGTCAAATACCAGGTCAGCTGGTGGGAACAACCCGATATTCCGTGCGGGGCACGGATCGTATACGACACAGAAGGCAGGGTAGTGGACATGGTGAGGGGCAGCTTGATGCATGCGGCTCGGTTGGGTGCTGGGACCGCGGCGGTCATTGCCGTTTTGGGCCTGAGCGGATGCGCGTTCAATCCACTGTCCACGTTCACGACGCCCACGATTGACCAGATCGAGCGCGAGACCGTTACCCCCACGGTATCGGACAATGCCCTGGTCACGCCGGGAACCCTGACAGTCGCCCTCGATACTTCCGATGCCCCGCAAGCCATGCAGGATGCCGACGGAAACCTCACGGGCTATGCGGTCGATACCGCTCGTGCCCTCGCGTGCCGCATGGGTCTCAAGGTTGCTTTTGTCGATGCGTCCTCGGCCGATTCCGTGCTCAGCGATAAGAAGGCCGACATCTTCATTGGCGACGTTAGGTCCACGGACGGCGACATCAGCTCGCTTGGCACCTGTCTGTACGATGCTGCCGCCGTGTTCGGCAAGACCAGCGACGGAGAGTCCCCGAGTGTCTCAACCGACACACTCAACACTGCTACCTTGGGCGTTCAGACTTCCTCGGCCTCGCAGGAAGCGCTTGCCAAGCAAAGCATCACGGCCAACCAAAAGACCTTCTCCAACATCAACGAGTGCTTCGAGGCACTCGAGTCGGGCGAGGTCGATTACGTGATCTGTGATTCCACGGCCGGTGGTTACCTCGCGCGCCTGATGAGCCAGATCTCCTATGTCGGCACGCTCGAGGCGCCCTCCACGCTTGGCGTCGCAGGCCTTAGCTCTAACGATGAGCTGTGCAGTGCCGTGAGTGATGCCCTCGACGGTATCACGGTCGACGGCACGCTCGAGGCGGTCCACTGCGTCTGGTATGGCCAAATGCCCTATGACCTTACCGCCAAGACTGTTTCGGGGGCCAATGTGCAGGCATCCGGCTCCACGTCCAACGAGACCGAGTCCTCCGATGGCGACGCCTCTGATAACAACGGCGACAGTCCGTCGTCTAGCCAGGAGGGCGCCATCACCGACGATGACATCAACAAGCTCAATAGCTAGTTATTGGTAGGGGTGGCGTCTGCCATACACCGAACAAGGCGCTTCTTCACGGTTTCAACACGCATGGCCGGGTCTCCCAAATAGGGGAGCCCGGCTTTTCTATTTTGGTAAAACTAGCAGGTCAAAGCTAATTTCCAGGAGAAAAATTAACCCCGTCGACGCCTTCCTATAGCGCACTTTGTCACGGAAAAGTGCGAGACTTCGGTATGCGGTATCAAGCAGTCGTTATTCGGGTCTTTGGGAATTCGCGTGATTAAATGCACGGCAATGGGTACATAGCCAGTACAGTAAGTCCCCGAGGCAGATTGGAGCCACGTATGGATATCAAGGTTTCTGGACGCAAGACGACGGTAACCGATGCTCTGCGTGCGCATGTGGATGAGAAGATCGGCGAGGCGCTCAAGGTTTTCGACATCGAGCCCATGACAGTCGACGTCGTGCTTCGTTATGAGAAGAACCCCTCGAACCCCAACCCGGCAATCGTCGAGGTCACGGTTCGTGCCCGCGGCTCTGTGATTCGCGTTGCCGAGCACGGCGCAGATATGTATGCCGCCATCGATCTCTCCGCCGATAAGGTCACCCGCCAGCTGCGCAAGTTCAAGACCAAGGTCGTGGACAACCGCCAGGGTGGTGCCAGCGCCGCGGATGTCGCACCGGTCGAGCGCGTCGAGGATCTGGCCGACCTGCTGCTGCCCGAGGAGGAGGACGACCTGCTCGTCCGCGAGAAGGTCATCGATGTCACCCCGATGACCGAGGAGCAGGCGCTGGTGCAGACCGATCTGCTCGGCCACGACTTCTACGTGTTCGAGAACGCGACGACTGGCCTCATCAATGTGGTGTATCACCGTAAGAATGGTGGATATGGCATCATCAAGCCCCGCATCGAAACACTTGACGAGTAAAATACGTTAACTTGCATGAGTTAACGGTTGGCGGCCATCCCATGCGGGTGGCCGCCTTTTTACGTAAGGAGTCGCTTTGATGGACAAGGCCGCATCCGCCGGTCATTCGGACCGTTGCCGCATCGTCGTCGATACCTGCTGCGACTTTAGCCCCGAGGTCGCCGCGAACCTCGATGTCGATATCCTGGGTTTCCCCTTCATTATCGATGGCGAGGAGCGCACGGACGACATCTGGTCGAGCATGAGCCCTAAGGAGTTCTACGACCGCATGCGCGCCGGCGCCCGCGTGTCCACCTCGGCTGTGTCGCTCGGTCGCTATATCGAGTTCTTTACCGAGTGCGCCAAAGAGGGCACGCCCACGGTCTACCTGTGCTTTACCTCGGCGCTGTCGTCGAGCTACAACTCCGCGTGCCAGGCGGCAGATGCCGTGCGTGCCGAGTATCCCAACTTTGAGCTCTACGTGGTCGACAACGCTCTGCCCTGCGCGGCCGGCGCGCTCTTGGCGCTCGAGGCCGTGCGCCAGCGTTCGGCGGGACTGACCGCCAAGCAGCTGGTCGATTGGGCAAACGAAGCAAAGACCTACGTGCACGGCTACTTTACGCTCGAGAGCTTCGACGCACTGGCTGCCGGCGGCCGCATTCCGCCCGCGGCGGCACAGCTTACGGCAAAGCTCGACGTCAAGCCCGAGCTCTCCTACGACCTGGCCGGCTCGCTGTCGCTGATCGGCGTCAACCGCGGCCGCAAGAAGGCGCTCAAGTCCATCCTCAAGTCGTTCCGCGAGAACTACGTGCCCGATCGCACCATGCCCATCGCCATCATGACGGCCGATGCCGAAAAGGATGGTGACTGGCTCGAAGCCGCCATCCGCAAGGAGGAGGGTTGCGCCGACGTCACGATCATTCGCGGCTCCGTGGGTCCCACCATCGGCTCGCACGTGGGCCCCGGCATGGTGGGCTGCGCGTTTTGGGGTAAGAACCGCGCCGACAAGGCGTCGCTTTCCGACCGTATCGCCCGCCGCGTGCGCGGTCAGTAGGCAAGCGCTGCGTCCGTAATCGCCCTCGACTCACAGCCCAAACGCTGGCACCGAGTATTCAACCTGGTAACAACACCCAACCCAAAAGGAAAGGTTTCATGGCAAACAAGCTCTCCGTCGCATTCATCGGCACCGGAATCATGGGTGCCCCCATCGCCGGCCACATTCTGGACGCCGGCTATCCCGTCACGGTCAACAACCGCACCAAGTCCAAGGCGGCGGCGCTTATCGAGCGCGGCGCCGTCTGGGCAGATACGCCGGCCGATGCCGCGGCGAACGCCGATGTCGTCTTTACCATGGTGGGCTATCCCTCCGAGGTCGAGGAACTCTACCTGGCGGGCGACGGCCTGCTCGCGTGCACTAAGCCCGGCGCGGTCTTGATCGACCTCACCACGAGCTCGCCCGAGCTTGCCCGTGACATTGCCGAGGCCGCCCAGGTTTCTGGTCGCATGGCGTTTGACTGCCCCGTCACCGGCGGCGAGTCGGGTGCCATCGCCGGCACGCTCACGGCTATCGTGGGCGCCACCGAGAACGACATCGCGCCGGTCCGCGACATCCTTTCCACCTTTGCGGCAACCATCTGCTGCTTCGATGGCGCCGGCAAGGGCCAGGCTGCCAAGCTCGCCAACCAGGTGTCGCTGGGCGCCTGCATGGTCGGCATGGCAGACGCGCTGGCGTTTGCCGAGCTGAGCGGCCTTGATCTTGAGAAGACCCGTCAGATGATCCTGGGTGGCACCGGCAAGTCCGGCGCCATGGAGAGCCTGGCGCCCAAGGCGCTCGACGGCGACTACAAGCCCGGCTTTATGGTCGAGCACTTCATTAAGGACCTGCGCTTGGCGCTCGCCTATGCCGACGACCGTGAGCTTGCGCTGCCCGGCGCCGACGTGGCCTTTACGCTTTACGACATGCTCGATGCCATCGGTGGCGCCAAGCTGGGCACCCAGGCCGTCACGGTCCTCTATAAGGAGGAGGCCGATGCCATCGCCGCCGGTCTGGACTGGTCGCAGTATCGTCCCGAGGAGCACGGTGCTCACGAGGAAGGCTGCGGTTGCGGCGAGCGTGGCGACGACCACGAGTGCGGTTGTGGACACCACCATGGCGAGGACCACGAGTGCTGCGGCGGTCACGGTCATGACGACGGCCACGAGTGCTGCTGCGGCCACCATCACGGGGAGTAGCGCCTATGAGCTTGACGTTCGTGGTGCTTGCGCTGGTGCTCTTTCTCTTTGCGATCTACATCGGCTTTTTGTGCGGCCAGTGGGCGTGCGAAAAGCGCGTCATCACCAAGCGCGACTACTGGATTGCCAACTTTGCGGGAGCTGCGGCAGTCGTCCTGCTGACCTGGGTGTTCTCGCTGTTCCCGCTGGTGCAGTTTGCGCCGATCGGCTGGCTCGGCGGCTTTATCGCCGGCCTTAAGATGAGCTTTGGCGAGTCCGTCGGTCCGTGGCGCAAGCACGACGAGGTCTTTAACGTCAACAAGGCACACCGCGCCGCCGCCGACGCGGGCGATGCCGAGGAACGCCGCCGTGCGCGTCGTAATGGCGCTGCCGACCGACAGCTCATCTCGGTCACCGATGACAGCAAGGGTGCTGGCAAGCACGCTAAGAAATAGTAAAAAGAGGTAACTATGGCAGAAAACAAAGACGAACAGCTCACCGACGAGGAGCTGGCACAGCTTCAGCTGGCAGAGGAGAACGAGAATGCCGTCGACCGCCTGGTCCAGGAGCTCGGCTGCCCCACGCGCCGTATCCGCCAGTTTGCCGCCCGCGTGCTGCACCTGCTTGCCGAGCGCGATCCGCAGCGCGTGGTGCCCTGCGTGCCCGCGCTGATCGAGGCGCTCGACCGCCCCGAGGCTCAGACCCGCTGGGAGGCCCTCGATGCCCTGACGGCGCTCGCCACCACCTGCCCCGAGCAGCTGGGCGATGCCTTTGAGGGCGCCGAGACCGCACTGTTCGACGAGATTTCCTCCACGCTGCGCTATGCCGCCTTCCGCCTGCTGTGCGTGTGGGGCGCCACGAGTGCTGAGCGTTCACGCGAGGCTTGGCCCATCCTAGACGAGGCCATCCAGTGCTACCACGGCGACCTTGAGTATCGCGATATGCTCGGTTGCCTGTACGAGTTTGGCCAGGGCGAGATCGACGCCGAGGTCGCCGAGAAGCTTGCGCTGCGCCTTAAGTTCGACGCCGAGAACGGCAAGGGCAGCTATCTCAAGGCCCGTTCGAGCGAGATTTGCGAAATGCTTGTTAAACGTTTTGGCCTGGATCTCTCCAAAAAGAAGAAGCGTGCTAGCGTTAAAAAATCTGACGACGCCGAAGACGAGGAGTAACAGATTATGGCGCACGATGTAGTCCTGATTCCCGGTGACGGTATCGGTCCCGAGATTACGCAGGCCATGCGCCGCGTGGTCGAGGCCACCGGTGTCCAGATCAACTGGAACGTCCAGGAGGCAGGTGCCGGCGTCATGGACGAGTTTGGCACGCCGCTGCCCCAGCACGTGCTCGATGCGGTCGCCGAGACCAAGGTTGCCATCAAGGGCCCCATCACCACGCCGGTCGGCACGGGTTTCCGCAGCGTTAACGTGGCCCTGCGCAAGCACTTCGACCTGTACGCCTGCGTGCGCCCCTGCCTGTCGCAGCCGGGCGACGGCTCGCGCTTCCGCGACGTCGACCTGGTCATCGTGCGTGAGAACACCGAGGACCTCTACGCCGGGATCGAGTTCGATGAGGGCGCTGCCGAGGTCGAGGAGCTCTCACAGCTTGTCGAGCGCTCGGGTCAGAAGACCTTCGCCGCCGATTCCGCCATCTCAATTAAGCCCATCTCCATCGCCAAGAGCCGCCGCATTGTGGAGTACGCCTTTGAGTACGCCCGCCGCTGCGGCCGTAAAAAGGTGACGGCCGTGCACAAGGCCAACATTATGAAGGCGACCGATGGCCTGTTCCTGCGCGTTGCGCGCGAGGTGGCCGCCAACTATCCCGATATTGAGTTCAACGACAAGATCGTCGACGCCACCTGCATGGGCCTGGTCCAGAACCCCAACGACTTCGATGTCCTGGTGCTGCCCAACCTGTACGGCGATATCGTCAGCGATCTGTGCGCCGGCCT
Source organism: uncultured Collinsella sp. (assembly GCA_905198825.1). Classification (GTDB taxonomy): domain Bacteria; phylum Actinomycetota; class Coriobacteriia; order Coriobacteriales; family Coriobacteriaceae; genus Collinsella. The sequence goes on from CAJKEF010000003.1 coordinate 15,559, forward strand.
GGTAGGTGGCCTGGGTATGGCCCCCGGCTCCAACATCGGTGCCGACTGCGCCATCTTCGAGGCAACGCACGGCTCCGCGCCCGATATCGCTGGCCAGGATATCGCCAACCCCACGGCCGAGATCCTTTCTGCTGCGATGATGCTCGATCACCTGGGCGAGAACGACGCTGCCAATCGCATTCGCGCCGCCGTATCTGCCACGCTCGACGAGGGCGAGCAGGTTACCGGTGACGTGCGTCGTGCCCAGACCGGCTCCGTCGAGGGGGCCGTGGGCACGCAGGCCTTTGCCGATGCCGTTATCGCGCACCTGGCCTAAGGTAGGCACGTTGCAAACGCCTAAATAGTACTTAAGTGTTTGCGTATAACCTAAGAATCAATACGCCCGGCGCTCTGTCGGGCGTATTCTATTGAGGACTATGTTTCCTAACAAGGAGTAACCGATATGGGTCTGATTCAAAAGAAGGACGAGAAGGACGAGATCGACGGCATCCAGATCATCGAGCGCGGCGAAGGCCCCGACGGTGATGAGGACGAGAAGATCGACCTGGTCGCCGGCACGTCTGCCGAGCATATTGCCGCCGGCACGACCGCCGAGGAGGAGGACGCTCGCCTGGAGGCAAAGATCGCCGCGGACGCTGCTGACGAGAATCTGATGCCCGAGGAGCAGGATGAGGACAACGACTCCGACTTGGACGACCACGCTTGCAAGCACAAGAAGACGATGATTGCCGCCTTTGTGGTCGCCGTCGTGATCGCTGCCGTGGTCGGCTTCTTTATCGGCAATGGCGGTTTTGGCGGCAAGGGCGTCGGCTCGGCGACCCTCACCGAGGACCAGCTCGATTCGACCGTGGCAAGCTACAGCTACAACGGCAAGAAGAGCGACATCACCGCGCGCGAGGCCATCGAGAGCCAGTACAGCCTCGACACCGTCAAGGATAGCGATGGCAACTACACCGCTCCGTCTGCCGACGTTATCCTGTCCTACGTGCGCAACAAGATCCTGCTCGATGCTGCCGAGGACGAGGGCATTACCGTCTCTTCCAAGGAGATGAAGAAGTACGCCGAGGATTCCATCGGCACCTCCGACTACAAGACCATGGCCACGCAGTACGGCGTGTCCAAGGATCAGGCCAAGCAGATTGTCCGTCAGTCCGCGACGCTGCAGAAGCTCTACAAGAAGAAGGTCGGCGACAGCTCCGCAAGCATGCCGACCGCCCCGACCGAGCCTGCTGACGGCAACGAGGAGACCGCGAGCAAGGACTACGCTGACTACATCATCAACCTTGCCGGTGACGAGTGGGATAGCGAGAAGGGCGCCTGGAAGGATGCCGACAGCACCTATGCCAAGGCCTTCGCTGACGATGCCTTTACGGCCGATAGCGCTACCTATAAGCAAGCCATGACCGCCTATTACACTGCTTATCAGCAGTATTCCTCGCAGGCTTCGAGCGCCAGCTCCAAGTGGACCGAGTATGCGAACGGCCTCTACGCCAAGGCCAACATCAGCATCTACGGCCTGTTTGCGTAAGGTTTGCCTGCACTACTGCGCGCTAACCGATCTACCTGATTGAGCCCGCTAGAACGGACAACGTTCTAGCGGGCTTTTTGCGTTGAGGGCGTGATTGACGGCTTAATTATGACTATTCATCTTTAAGCCCAAAAAGGCTATCGGCTTCATCGTCGGATATATATTCCAGTACATCGCCTGGTTGGCAGTCGAGTGCCCGGCATATCGCGTCAAGAGTTGAAAAACGTATGGCAGAAACCTTGCCCGTCTTAATGCGTGACATATTGACCTGGGAGATGCCCACGCGTTCCGCAAGCTCTTTGGATGAGATCTTGCGTTCGGCGAGCATGCGGTCAAGCCGCAGAATAATCATGGATTTCCCCTAGAGCAACTCGTCATCTTGCTTTTGCAGGATATACCCGTAGCGGAAGATGCTGGCAATCAGGCAAATAATCAGGCCTGCAAAGAGCATGGAGGGCTCGAATAACTGGCCGACGAACGCATCCGTAAAGCTGCCGCCAAATCCTGAGAGTATCATTCCCGTGATTACGGCGCCAAGAAGCCTCACGGCAACGCCGCCGATAAGGAATAAATGTCCTACTCGACGAAGTGTCTGGTTACATTCAAGGTCAAAGGGCCTGCCTTCCTTTTCAATGTTGAGGAAAAGCCTGCGCACGCTTATCGCGATGGTAAGCGCGAGGCATGTCATCAAGAGGCTCCCTATGGCAGTGTGACCATCGTGTGCGACGAGCATAAGTGGGGCCTGCGCATCGGTACCGACGATAGCAAGGCACGGCCCTTCGCCGGCTTGAAGTTCTACGGATTGGAGACACGAGCCTTGGGAGAGGCCAGGCAATATGAGTAGAAGGTCAATCGCAATGACTGCGAGGAGCCCCAGAGCGAGCGCGGTGGTAATGCAGATCGTGGCCCATTTGCAGATGCGAGCGAGCTTCCTCAGTTTGGCTACCGTCTGTTCGCGGCTGATGGTTTCATTCGATATAGATGCGTTTCGATGGACCATAACCCCTCCAATCGGCGTTTTGGATGATACTTGTATCTTATCAGAATTAATGACAAACGATAAATAATTACGGATACTGAGTATGTAATGATTGAAAACGATTAGCGTGAGCTATTAGCTCATTTTGGATGCCGGAGTTTGGCGCGTGGGGGATAAGGACAAATGCCAAAATTTCCTGTGATCGCGCAAGCGCTCCATCGGGTTCCCCTAATTCATATGGGAAAACAGCTGCAAACGATTGCAAGTAACCGGTGAGCGGTCGAAAACTACCGTTCACCGATAATCTCAAAACTGGTTCTAACTGGTATTAAGTCAAAAAGACCAATTCACATATCTTCACAATGACCTGCAATTTTTCTACACGCTATTTTTAGCCGCCCTACGTTGTTTAGACACAGGAAAAGATCAGATTTTTTGCCAAAGCATTTCGAAACGGTTTCAAAACCGCAGGTAGAAGTGTTAACGACCGGTAAACGGTCGATTTATCACCGTGAGCGGTGCAAAAACGTTTTACCGTATGAATCAACGAAAGCGACCTCTTCTGGGGTGATATAGTGACAACAACACGTCACGTGGTTACTACCAGTTTAGAAACCACTGGTCTTCAAAGAACGCTTTCTAAGAAGCTTTAAGGGCGAGCGCCCGCTGGCTTCCGAAAATCATCGGACTCAGATCGTATACACCTTCGGAAGGGAAATTTGAATGGTTGGCTTTATTCTTACCGGTCATGGACAGTTCGCACCCGGTCTTGCAAGCGCTATCGCTATGGTTGCCGGCGACCAGCCTGCTTTTACCGTCGTTCCTTTTGAGGGCGACCAGGCCGCATCCTACGGTGAGGATCTCCGCGCCGCTATTACCGCCATGCGCGAGGAGTGCGATGGCGTGCTTGTCTTTACCGACCTGCTTGGCGGCACCCCGTTCAACCAGTCGATGATGATTGCCCAGGATGTCGACAACGTCGAGGTTCTGACTGGCACCAACCTTCCCATGGTTATTGAGCTTCTGTTCCTCCGCGGCAATGCCACGCTCGCCGAGCTTGGCGAGCAGGCCGTGACCGTTGGCCAGACGGGCGTCACCGCCCAGACGGTCGCATCCGTTGCCGGCTCCGAGGAAGAGGATATCTTCGGCGACGAGGACGGCATTTAATGGCCGATTTCGGAGCCAACGTCCTGAGCTCCTCGGTCGCCCTTTTAGGCCTGCTTGTCATCATGGGCTTGATTTACACCATCTGGTCGCAAATCAACATGAAGAAGAAGCAGAAGTACTTCAAGGAGCTGCACACCGAGCTCAAGCCGGGTCAGGAGGTTCTTTTCGCCGGCGGTATCTACGGAACCGTCAAAGGCTTCGAAGGCGAGAAGGTCCAGATCAAAGTCCGATCCGGAGCCGTCGTAGATGTTTCGCGTTACGCGATTCAGGAGATCAAGTAACTGTCGTCAGCAAATATCGAAAGGAAGCTGATCAACATGGCAGAACCCAACATTCTTCTTACCCGCATCGATAACCGACTGGTTCATGGTCAGGTTGCCACCCAGTGGAACTCCACTCTGGGCTCCAACCTCATCCTCGTCGCCAACGACGACGTGGCGTCCAACACCATGCGCCAGAACCTCATGAAGATGGCCGCTCCCGCCGGCGTCGCTACGCGTTTCTTCTCTCTGCAGAAGACCATCGACGTCATTGGCAAGGCGAGCCCGCGCCAGAAGATCTTCATCGTGGCCGAAACACCGGAAGACGTGCTTACGCTCGTCAAGGGCGGTGTGCCTATAAAGAAGGTAAACATCGGCAACATGCACATGTCGGAAGGAAAGCGCCAAGTCGCCACCTCCGTCGCAGTTAACGACGAGGATGTCGCTGCGTTTAAAGAGCTGCAGGAATTGGGGGTGGAGTTGGAGATCAGGCGCGTTCCGAGCACGCCTGTTGAGGACACGAGCAAGCTCTTCTCGTAATCCTCGTGATCCACGTTGTCAGGAGTGAAACCCTGACGTTCTGTACGTGATATCCAAAGTGCGTACATTCATTTTGAAAGGAGGAGCAAGATGGAATACTCGATCATCCAGATCGCTCTGGTCTTCGTCGTCACGTTCATCGCGGCAATCGACCAGTTTGACTTCCTCGAGTCTCTCTATCAGCCCATCGTCACCGGCGCCGTCATCGGTCTTATCCTTGGCGACCTCAACACCGGTCTTCTCGTGGGTGGTACTTATCAGCTCATGACGATCGGCAACATGCCGATCGGAGGCGCTCAGCCGCCTAACGCCGTCATTGGCGGCATCATGGCAGCCATTCTCGCTATCGCTACGGGTCTCGAGCCCAACGCGGCAGTCGGCCTTGCCATTCCGTTCGCTCTGCTTGGTCAGCTCGGCGTTACCCTGGTCTTCACGCTTATGTCCCCGCTTATGTCCACGGCCGATAACATGGCTCATAACGCGGACACCAAGGGCATCGAGCGCCTGAACTACTTCGCCATGGCTCTGCTCGGCCTGATCTTCGCTGTCGTCGTCACCCTGTTCTTCATCGCTGGCGCTACCATCGGTCAGACCATCGCTTCCGCCATCCCGACTTGGCTGCAGACCGGTCTGTCCGCTGCAGGCGGCATGATGCGCTTCGTCGGCTTCGCCGTCCTGCTCAAGGTTATGATGAACCGCGATATGTGGGGCTTCTTCCTCATGGGCTTTGGCCTCGCGCTCATCACCGTTGCCAACGATTCTCTGGCAACCCCTGCTCTGCTCATCCTCGCTCTCATCGGCTTCGGCATCGCTTTCTGGGACTTCCAGCAGCAGACCGAGCTGAAGGGTGCAGCTGTTTCTGACGGAGGTGACTTCGAAGATGGCATCTAATGAGTATGTGATCCCGGAGCACTACGAGGATCTCACTCCTGCTCCGCAGCTCGACCAGAAGACCCTCAACAAGATGGCTTGGCGCTCCTGCTTCCTGCAGGCCTCGTTCAACTACGAGCGTATGCAGGCCGCCGGTTGGCTCTACTCCATCATCCCCGGTCTGGAGAAGATCCACACCAACAAGAACGACCTCGCGGCTTCCATGAGCCACAACCTGGAGTTTTTCAACACCCACCCGTTCCTCGTCACCTTTGTTATGGGCATCGTGCTTTCGCTCGAGCAGAACAAGGTTGACATCCCCACGATCCGCGCCGTCCGCGTCGCCGCAATGGGCCCGCTCGGTGGTATCGGTGACGCTCTGTTCTGGCTGACGCTCGTGCCTATCACGGCCGGCATCACCTCCAACATGGCCATCAACGGCAACGCCGCTGCGCCGATCATCTTCCTGGTGATCTTCAACGTCGTCCAGTTCGCTCTGCGTTTCTGGCTCATGAACTGGTCCTACAAGCTTGGCACCAGCGCTATTGACGCTCTGACCGCCAACATGCAGGCCTTCACGCGTGCCGCTTCCATCATGGGCGTCTTCGTCGTCGGTTGCCTGGTCGTCACCATGGGTGGCACCCAGATCAACCTCCAGATCCCCAACGGCACCACCCGTGGTCTCTCCGCTACTACCGTGATCGTCTCCGAGAAGGAGGCCGAGAACTTCACCGGTATGGAGGGCATCGATACCGAGACCGCTGAGGCCGGTACCATCGCCATGACCGATAAGGACGGCAACGCCCTTACCGCTTCCGATGCCGACGGCAACGCTGTCGAGTGCGGCGTCACCGATCTGGGCAACGGCATGGAGTCCGTTACCTACGGCACCGTTACCGAGGATCCGGTCAACTTCTCTGTTGCCGACACCCTCAACACCATCGTCCCGAAGCTCGTCCCGCTTATGCTTACGCTGCTGCTTTACTACATGTTCGCTAAGCACAGCTGGACCCCGACCAAGGGCATTCTCCTGCTCTTCGTCCTTGGCATCCTGGGCGCTGGCCCGCTTGGTCTCTGGCCGAGCATCTGGTAAGGCTCTAGCTTGAGGGGTGTGTCCCTACGCGGCTCACACCCCGACCCCTTAAGCCATGTGTATGTTAAAAGCCGCGTGCTCGAAAGAGCGCGCGGCTTTTGTTTTCTTGTTGATTCGGGTGTGGCAGACAGATAATGCATAACACCCTAGGTAGTTAGCCGAATTCGAGCAAAAGGGAGGATAGGATGGCGATCGGAGCGCGTAAGCAACCGCTGTACGATCAGCTGGTCGATATTCTGACCGAAAAGATTGACCATGAATATCGCGCCGGTGACATGATTCCTTCCGAGCGCGAACTTTCGGAGCGCTATGGTCTCTCGCGCACTACGGTACGCCTGGCTCTGCAGGAACTGGAGCGTTTAGGACTGGTGGTTCGGCAGCACGGTCGCGGTACCTTTGTGACCGACCGTTCGGCAAAAGCAACCAATCTTATGCAGTCCTACAGCTTTACCGAGCAGATGCGCGCGATGGGTCGAGAACCCGAGACCACGATTCTCGAGTTTTGCGAGATGGAGGCCGATAAGAATCTGGCCGAGCATATGGGATTGCGCATCGGTGATCGCATTTTTAAGCTCAAGCGCCTTCGTTCTGCCGACAACATGCCCATGATGGTCGAACGCAGCTATCTACCGGTTCGTCAATTTCTGTCCCTAAAGCGACCGCTGCTGGAGCGTAAGCCGCTTTACGATGTGATTGAGCAGGACTTTCAGCAAAAGATTCGCGTGGCCGAAGAGGAGTTCTATGCGAGCATAGCCCGTCCCACCGATGCCCACCTTTTGGGAATTGTCGAGGGCTCGCCTGTGCTCGATTTGGTCAGGACTACGTATAACGAGTCAAACGAGGTAGTGGAGTACACACTCTCGGTTGCTCGTGCCGATCAGTTTAAATACAAGGTTTACCACCAGCGCAGTAACTAGTGCTCGCATCGTTTCCATATGGTGATTCTTTGCATTTAACTGGTTACTACCAGATAACCAACCGAAGTGTATAATTGCACGTCAGAGGATTACTTCTAGAGAGAGGTATTAAAAATGTTCGAGAAGAGTGTCGAGGAGCTCACCGAGCTCGGCGCCCAGATCACCACGGCCGAGATTGCTCAGCAGCCCGAGCTTTGGCGTGATACGCTCAACATCTATCGCGAGAATAAGGAGGCCATCGAGGCCTTCCTGGCCGAGGCTCGCGCTATGGGCGAGGGTCGTCTGTCCGTTGTCTTCACCGGTGCCGGTACGTCCGACTACGTTGGCGATACCTGCGCCCCGTACCTGCGTCACGCTGGCAACACTGATCTCTACGACTTTAAGCCCATCGCCACGACCGACATCGTGAGCGCCCCGCGCGACTTCCTGCGCGCCGAGGATCCCACGCTCGTGGTTTCCTTTGCCCGCTCTGGCAACAGCCCCGAGAGCCTTGCCGCCGTTGCCGTTGCCAAGGAGCTCGTCCACAACGTCAAGTTCCTCAACATCACCTGCGCTCCCGAGGGCAAGCTTGCCGTCGAGTCTGCCGATGATCCCAATGCGCTGACGCTGCTCATTCCGCGCGCCAACGACAAGGGCTTCGCCATGACCGGTTCTTATTCCTGCATGACCCTGCTCTCCACCCTTATTTTCGACACTGCCTCTGACGAGCAGAAGGCCGAGTGGGTCGAGACGATTGCCAAGATGGGCGAGGAGGTCATCTCCCGTGAGCCCGAGATCGCCGATTACCTGGCTGGCGATTTCAACCGCGTGACCTACTTGGGTTCTGGCTCCTTCGGTGGCCTTGCTCAGGAGAGCCAGCTCAAGATCCTCGAGCTCGCTCACGGTCTGGTCGCTACTTCCTACGACACCTCCATGGGCTATCGTCACGGACCTAAGTCCTTCGTCGACGATAAGACGCTCGTCTTCGTGTTCGTCAACAACGACGCCTACACCCGTCAGTACGACATCGACATCCTCAACGAGATCGGTGGCGACGAGATCGCTCAGCACACCATCGCCGTTCAGCAGGAAGGTGCCACCGTCTATGAGGGTGAGTCCTTCACCTTTAAGGGCTACGAGGCACTTCCCGAGGGTTACCTTGCTCTGCCGTTCGTGATGTTTGCCCAGGCTATCAGCCTGCTCAACTCCGTCCGCGTGGGCAACACGCCCGATACGCCGAGCCCCACCGGCACGGTCAACCGCGTGGTTAAGGGCGTGACGATTCACCCCTTCACCGCTTAATCGCGTCCCCCTGTAAGGGCGCCCGTCCGCTCATAACGGCGGGCGGGCGCTTTTTGTTTTACGTGAGCTGGGTATAAGCATTACCACAGTCAACTGCTTTAGAAGCGAGGAGTGCATATGAGCACGTACGCAATTAAGGCTGACAAGTTCTTCTTGCCGGCAGGCCCGCAACTGGGCGGCTATCTTATGGTCGAGGATGGCGTTTTTGGCGCCTGGCAGGCCGACGAGCCCTCTTGCGAGATTAAGGACTACACGGGATCGTGGATCGCACCGGGTATGGTCGATACTCACATCCATGGCTTCTACAACCACTCAACTACCGATAACGATCCCGAGGGCATCGATATCAGCTCAACCGAGCTCGCCCGTCGCGGTACCACCAGCTGGCTGCCCACGACGTTCACCGATGGCGTCGAACAGATCAAGGACGCCTGCGCTGCTATCGCCAAGGCGGACGAGGGCCGCGGCCCCGACTTCTGCGGTGCCCGCATTCAGGGCATCTACCTGGAGGGCCCCTTCTTTACCATGAAGCACGTGGGCGCGCAGAACCCCGCTTACCTGATTGACCCCTCCGAGGAGGTTTTCGACCAGTGGCAGGAGGCTGCGGGCGGTCGCATCGTTAAGAGCGCCATGGCCGCCGAGCGCGACGGTGCCGCTGCTTATGCGGCTGCTCTGAACGCCAAGGGCGTGGTGACCAGCATCGGTCACTCCGACGCCACCTACGATGAGTGCATCGCCGCTATCAATGCCGGTGCCAGCTGCTTTACGCATACCTATAACGGCCAGCGCGGTCTGCATCACCGTGAGCCCGGTGTCGTGGGTGCTGCCATGTCTACGCCCGAGACCTACGCCGAGATCATCTGTGACGGCAAGCACGTAAACCCTGCCGCCATCAAGGCGCTGCTGCAAGCAAAGGGCTGGCAGCACACGGTACTCATCACCGACTGCCTGGGTTGCGGCGGCATGCCCGAGGGCAGCTACACCAGTGGCGGCATGGACGTCATCATGAAGGACAACCTGTGCTGGCTCGCCGACGGCAAGAGCATTGCCGGCTCGGTGCTCACGCTTGCCCAGGGCGTCAAGAACATCGTCGACTGGGGCATCGCCAGCGCCGATATCGCCATTCGCATGGCAACTGAGGTGCCGGCACGCTCCGCGCACATCGAGGATAAGTGCGGCAGCATCATGCCGGGTCGCGACGCCGACTTTGTCGTGTTCGACCATGAGCTCACCCTCGTCGAGACGTATGTTGGCGGCCAGAGCGTCGGCAACGCCTTTACCGAGTAACGATAGAAAAAGACGGCGGGCCCGAATCTGCTCGGACCCGCCGTATGGGTTAAACGCTCAAAAGCACCTTAACAGTTACAGCTTGTTAGCGATCTTCTTTGCCGTGCGCTTGACGCCGGCCACAAGACCCCCCGCGGGATGCTCCTTTTCGTATGCTAGACGCTTCTCGCGCTTGGCGTACTCTTCGACGATGATATCGCCGTACTCATCTTCGATTTTGTCGAAGAAATCGACAGCTCCCTTAATCTCTTCGGCAGTTGGGTGCCCCTTCTGGACACCGCCGGTAATCTTGAACGGACCCCACGTGTCAAATCCGGGGCAGCCGTAGACACCCATAAAGATGGCCTGCCTCATGCGGCAGATGCCATCGATATCCTTGCCGTACCACTTGTTTTTGCCACCGTAGGTCATAAGGCCAAACACCTTGTCCTGCGGCTGCAGCACGTTCGTGAGCACGCGCGCCATATCTTTGTCGATCTCGGAGTAATAAATGCCCGTGGCGACGCCGATCAGATGGTATTCGTGCAGGTCGGGGTACTCGTTTTTACCGAGTGACTTCACGTCGAGGGTATCGATCTCGGGGTGCGCCTCAACGATGGCGTCCACGAGCTTTTTCGTATTGCCGTGGTGGCGTGAGGCATAAAGGATGATGGTTCGCATAAGAAGGCCTTTCAGCTGTAATTGCATCAATGTCTGTATGGTACCCCGTTGCATGCCTGGGAAACCGGACGCATCGATGAACGTGCGGGTTTGTCCTTTGGTCAGGGCCGAGACGGGTTCTTGCGAGCAAAAAGCAGTTGTTCGAAAGGATGGACAATGGAATACGCTCTCTCCAACGATTCGATTTCTATCAAGGTCTCCACGGCCGGCGGCTCGTTTACCTCGATTGAGGCTGGAGGTCGCGAGTACTTGTGGCAGGGCGATCCCGCCGTGTGGTCCGGCCAGGCACCGATTTGCTTCCCGATTTGCGGAGGTTTGCGCGATAACAGCGCCATGACGTTTGCCGGACATCATGTGAAGCTCGCCCGCCACGGCTTTGCGCGCAAGCAGGAGTGGAAGCTGTTGAGCCAAAGCACAAACGAGCTGGCTATGTGCCTGGCATCCGAGGATAACGCCGCGCTGCTGAGCGATTATCCGTATCCGTTTAAACTTGTCGCCCGCTATACGCTCGAGGACGCCGCCGTGCGTGTCTCCTATGAGGTTACCAACGAGGGCACCGAGGACATGCCTTTCTTTATCGGTGGACACCCCGGCTTTAGGTGTCCGCTCGACGAGGGTGAGTCCTATACGGACTACGAGTTGCGTTTTGAGAAAGACGAGGCTGCGGAGCTCTGCACCGCCGTTCCCTCGACCGGATTGATTGATGTGGACAGGCGCTCCAAGAACCCCATGGTGGGAAAGACGCTGCCTTTGTCGCATGAGCTCTTCGATTTTGCGGAGACCATCTTTGACGTGCTCGAGAGCCGTCAGGTCACGCTTTCCAAAAAGGGCGAGGACAAGGGCGTTCGCCTGAGCTTTGAGGGCTTCCCGTACCTCATTGTGTGGAGCAAGCCCGAGGGTGATTTTGTGGCAGTTGAACCCTGGGGCGGCCTCTCGACCTGTTCCGATGAGGATGACGTGCTTGAGCACAAGCGCGGCTGCCTTATCGCCAAGCCCAAAGAAACCATCGTGCGCTCGTTCACAATCGAGATTCTGTAGTCGCATGTAGCCAATTCGTTTTGCAAGGCATAAGGAGCCTGCGAGATAAGGAGCTAGAAATGATCCTCACCGTTACGATGAACCCGTCCGTCGATACGCGCTATCAGCTCGATGAGCTCATTATCGACGACGTCAACCGCGTGACGCCCGAAAAGACCGCCGGCGGTAAGGGCCTCAACGTGGCCCGCGTCCTGGGCCAGCTGGGCGACGATGTCGTGGCAACTGGCTTGCTTGGTGGTCATATGGGCGCCTATATGGCCGAGCTCATGGATGCCAATGGCATTAAGAATGATTTTGTGCCCATCAAGGGCGAGACCCGCATTTGCCTCAATATCCTTCATGCTGGCAACCAGACCGAGTTACTCGAGAGCGGCCCGACGATTGCCCCCGAGGAGCTCGATGCCTTTACCGCCAAGTTCGCCGAGCTTGCGAGCAAGGCCGATGTCGTTACCATCTCGGGTTCGTTGCCCCGCGGCGTCGAGGCGGACTACTATGCCAAGATCACGGGCATTGCAGAGAACGCCGGCGCCAAGGTGCTGCTCGATACCTCGGGCGCCTCGCTCGAGGCTGCGCTCAAGTCCGAGGTCAAGCCTGAGCTGGTTAAGCCTAACCTGACCGAAATTAACGGCCTTCTGGGCACGAGCTTTACCACCGACGATGTGGACGAGCTCCGTTCCGCGCTCGCCTCTGACGCCCGCTTCTCCGATATCCCCTGGGTCGTCGTATCCATGGGCGCTGCCGGCTCCGTTGGTTTCCATAACGGCCGTGCGTTCCGCGCCAAGACCCCCGATATCCCCGCCGTTAACGCTACGGGCTCTGGCGATTCGACCATTGCCGGCTTCGCACATGCGATTGCTGCCGGCGCCGACGACGAGACGGTGCTGCGTACCGCCAACACCTGCGGCAAGCTCAATGCCATGGATCCCATGACTGGCCACTTGGTTATGGATCGTTGGGATGAGGTTTACAACGGCGTTGTCGTGACCGAGCTGTAGGAGCTTGTGCTGCGCCCCCGGCATCGCTTGCTAGCTCATGTCGACGACAAGTGCAGTAGCATTATGCCGGGGCGCGACGCCGACACTGTCGTGTTCAATCCCGACCTTACCCTGGTCGAGACGCATGTGGGTGGCAACAGCGTCGGTAACGCGTTTGCCGAGTAGCCGCCAAAGAAACGATCCGAGAGGGGATTTAGATGATTTACGGTGCATTGGGCGATATCGAGGAGTACCGTGGAATGCTCAAGGGCCTCGACGTGCTGATCGACTGGCTCGAGGAGAACGATCCGGCGAAGCTCGAGATCGGCAGCCATCCGATTCTGGGCGACAAGGTCTTTGCGAACGTCATGGCTCCCACGACGCGTCCCGAAGCCGAGGCTCACTATGAGACGCATCAGCGCTATCACGACCTGCAGATGGACGTCGAGGGTCGCGAGGCCTTTAAGGTTGCCACGGGCAGCCTGACGCTGGTTCAGGAGTTTGACGAGAGGGACGACTACGATTTGGTCGATTCCGACGCCTCGATCGCCGGCGATCTTGCTGACGACAAGTTTGCGCTGTTTGTTGCCGGCGAGCCTCACATGCCCACGCTCGAGTTCCCGGGCGATGGCGCGCAGCCGGTCAAGAAGATTTGCTTTAAGCTGCTTGCAGATGCTTACTGGGAGGAGTAGCGCGCTGCTCGGCTGAGCTGTTCGTGTTGCGAGCGTTATCCCTTGGGGGAGCTCGCTTGGGCCCCGCTGAACGCGGTTCCTTTGGGGATTGCGGTTGGCGGGGCTTTTGTTGAGTAGGGGAGTCTCCGGCGGCGTTGTGCTTGGATTGGCGGATGCGCGCCCGAAATCGACAACAAAAAAGCCGCCCGAAGGCGGCTATCTTGTGCAATGGAGCCAGCGACCGGGCTCGAACCGGTGACCCCCGCTTTACGAGAGCGGTGCTCTACCAACTGAGCTATGCCGGCGTGCGACTTTTAACATTACAGAAAGTCGCACGGAGTTTCAAGTGCGTTTTTCTCGACAGTGTCGCGCTCCCCTACAGCATGCGCAGCACGCCGCGGACCAGGCGCTCGAAGTCCTCGGAGTGGGCCTCGGCGGCGGCGCGGACGCTCTCGTGCGTGACGTCGGCGGCGCCGGACTCGTTGGCGGCAAGCGTCAGACCCAGGACGTTCATGTCAAGCGCCTTGGCCATGATGACCTCGCACACCGTGGACATGCCCACGTAGGAGACGCCCAGCGTGCGCAGGGCGGCAACCTCGGCCGGGGTCTCAAAGCAGGGGCCCAGCACGCCGGCGTAGACGCCCTCCTCCACCGCGATGCCCAGGTCGTCGGCCACGCCGCGGGCAACGGTGCGCAGGTAGGGAGAGTAGGCGTCGTTCATGTCGACGAACGGGGTCTCCACGTCGCGCAGCTCCTCCCACTCGGCAAGGGGGTTCCTGCCGGTGAGGTTAATCTGGT
>CAJKEF010000004.1 GCA_905198825.1 uncultured Collinsella sp.
AGGAGATAATCCTGCGGCCCCGCCGCTTTATGCCAACAGCACTGCCCATACAAGCAGGCCGCCCGCCGTTTTTAGATGCGAAACGGCGGGCGGCCTATCTTTGGCGTTGGAGCACGGGCGGCGCACCGACTACGGGCGCTCCATATTGGGGACGATACTGCCTTCGGTCACCGCATGCACGGCAAGACGCATGATGTTGTCGTAGCCAGTCTTGCTCAGGATCTCCGAAATGCGGCGCTTGATGGTGCCCTCGCTCATAAACAGCTCGGCCGCGATCTCGCGACGACTTTTGCCCTCGCAGGCAAGGCGCAAAATCGATAGCTCGACATCGTCGAGGGCCGCCGTGCCCGAAAAAATGCTCTCGGGCGGCTTGGGAAACGTGCAATAGCCCGCCAGCGTGGAGCGCATCACGGCGAACAGCTCGTCGATACCGACGTTCTTGTACACAAAGCTATCGACGCCCGCCTCGCGAGCCTGATCGACAAAGGTGATCTCGGGCATGCCCGTCATGATAATGATGCGACACTCGGGCAGCTGCTCCTTGATGCGCGCCGCCGCCACGATGCCGTTTGAATCGTGTTCGGTGCACACGTCCATCAGTATCATGTCCGGGCGCTCCCTGAGTGCGACGCCCAAGGCCTCGGAGGCATCGGCAATCGCGGCGACGACGGTCATATCGGGCTGGTCACCAACGGAGCGTGCCAGGCTCTCGCGCAGAATGGCCTGGTCTTCGACAATTAACACGCGGATCATGAGCTTCTCCTTTGGACCGTGGCGCTGGAGGCGAGCGGAATGGATACCGTAAGCGTAAAGGGTGGGGCGGCATGGACCTCAAGGCTGCCGCCCAGATTCTGTGCGACATGCCTCATGCCAGGGATACCCGTTCCCTCGCGATACGATACGGGGGCCGGGGAGCCGTCGTTAGAGATGGTCATGCGCGCGATGTCGCATCCGTTCGACTCCTCCTGCCACAGGTGCACATGGACCTGGTGGGCCTGCGCGTGCTTGGTGGCGTTGGTCGAGGCCTCGCGGATAATCTGCAAAAATGCGGCGGCGACACGCGCGTCCTCAGGCAGCGCACCCTCAACATCGATCTGCACACTCACCAGGCCAAAAGCATGGACGATATCACCCAGCCGCTCTGCAGGCTCGCTGGCACCGCCACTGCGCAAATCGGCGGCGATTGAGCGCAGCAACGGGTCAATCTGCTCAAGCGACTCATCGTCCAGACGCCCCTCCTCCAAATAGCGATGAAGAATGGACAGGCGCTGCCCGATCACATCGTGCACGCGGGCACGCATACGTAGGTAGGCCGCATTGTCGGCAACCTTTTTAACTTCTTCGATCTGGGCCTGGAGCTCTTGGCCCGCAAGCTCAAGCAGGTGGTTGGCTTGCGCCAGGCGGTCGTGGGCATGCGCGTATTCCGTCACATCCAGGCCGACGACGCGCTCGAACGGACGGCCCGAGACTGTGACGGAGTCACGCACGAACAGACGAATCTCGGAAGGAGAGATCTCGACCACCGCACGCGCCTCACCAAAGCGGTCCAGATTAATCCGCACACGGTTCCTACTGCTTTCAGGCATTTGCATGCTAAGTTTGCGCAGGTCGTTCCATGTGCTGCTCATGTCGCGCAGATCGGTGGGCATATGAAGTTCCACCAGGTTTTTGCGCATGCAGCGGTTCATGAGCAGCGGACGGCCCCTCGGATCTAGATACAGAATGCCCATGGGAATCACGTTGATGGTCTCGATCGTCGAGAACATGGTGATATCCTCCTGGCGGTTACGGACGTCCATCAAGAGCGCCGCGATGGAACGGAACAGGAAGAACGCTCCCTCTGCGATAAGGACAACGGTCCACGCCGAGCCCATAACAACAACCATTGGCGGCGTTACGGCGGCAACGAGCAGCAGCTCAGTCAGCATGATGGGACGACGATAGTGCACCATAAGCACCACGCCATAGGCAAAGATCGCGGCATTGAGCCACAACGCTCCGCCCATTGCCCTGGCGCAAACGTCAAGCGGCGCCACCAGATACGAGCCAGACGACGCGAATAAGATGAGCGCCGAAATCATCAGGTGAAGCACAAGACTCGCCTCGTAGGCGCAAATCACCTTACGGTTATAGGACGAGCGGCGCGATGCGATGAGCGGGACGTGGATCGTCTGCAGGCAAGCAGCCAGGGCAAAGACAACATCGAGCGCAACGATTTGGGGAAGGATGAGCGAAATCCGCATCGTCACTCACCCGCCCTCGGCATCAAGACGATCATGCGCAGCTGGCCGGGCTCGCCCTCAAGGCGGTATGCCACGTTGCGCCCTTGCAAAGCACTTTCGAGCTCTTGCGCAGCGGGCGTCTGCGAAAGATCTTCATCATCGTTGGAAAAAAGCGTGGCACGCAGCTCGACACTGCATCGGTCATGGTCGCCCAAGTGATACATAAGCGCCGGATGGTCGGTGGTGTAGGCAAAAAAAGCAAAGTCATACACACAGTCGTACAGCGCGCTTACCGTACTGGCGTGCATCGGGCGCCGTATGGCAATAATCGAGGCGCAATCGACATCGATCGTGCGCAGGTCGCTTGCGAGCTCGTTGGCAATGAGCTGAATGCGGTCGCGGTCAAAACCGCTCTCCCCGTGCTGTGCCAACGTGAGCGACCCCTTGCGCTTGCAATAGGCGACGAGCATCTTGGCGCGCTGCAGCTTGCGGTAACGCTCGTGCGAAGACGCTTCGTCGGTCAACGGCGGCAGCGAGCTCAGCAGGTCGTACATCCCTTCGAGCGCGCGGGCAAGCGCCTGGTCCACGTCTTGGACCAGCAAGGTCTCGGCCTCTTGATCTGCCAAATGCGTCTTAAGGTCGTAGTCGGCGGCGAGCAGCTCATTTTGACGCTGCAACTCCATGCGACGATGTGCCAGTTCACGGTTAAGCTCGTTGAGCTCCGACACGTCTTGGGCAAGCAGCGCCGATCCACCCAGCAGCGGAAAGGCACGGTACATCACATTGGGATCGGACGCCACGGCAAAGGCATGGGCGCGGCCGTGCTCCTGGGTCCGCAACTCCTCGCGCACGCCTACCGGCATTGGCTTTGACACCGGCGTGGCATAGACCTCCTGCAGGTCGCGCGTTAGAACTTTGAGGTCAAGCGGCAAGGTGTCGAAGATGCCGGCGATGTCGTGATACGACGGAACGACACCGCAATCGAGACAGATTTCCATCGCCACCACGCACAGGACGCAATAGACGAGCGAAAAGTTGAGCCTCCATGCCCAGGGCACGCGCAACGCATATGAGATGGCAAAGAATGCGCCGCCCAGCAGTACGAGCGCCGCCGTGCCCGAGAAACGCTGGATGCGAAAGGACGAGGACCGGCCAACCAGGATAAAAAAGGCCACGAAGTCAAAGGCCGTCCACACGAGGACGGCGAAATAACCCCAGCCGTACGTGTAGTCGTTGCTCCAGGTGTCACTTGTGCGGTCAAAGCGGAAGACCTGCTGGTGAAAATCGTTGGTGAGCACAAATCCGATAAGCAGGATGGCCACAATCCACAGCGCGGCGCAGTAGCGGCGACCCAGGCGGTGTTGCTCCAGGCCCGCAAGGCGCAGACCACACAACTGGTAGAGCAGTGGAATGAGCGTCATGGGCACGTAGTACAGGTACCACAGCACGGTGGCATAGAACGGCGTGAACGACTTGTACTTGAGAATGACTTCGATCATCCACAGGGCGCAGATGGTGGCGATGGCAACAAGACGGCGGCGCAACACATAGTCCAAACAGCGCAGATAGACCGATACGCCCCAAATCGAAAATGCAATTGCGGCGACAAGCAGCGGGAGAGAGCTCGAATGGACGAGCACATCCACGACCTCTTTGGACACCTCGCTATAGGCGGGCACGACGTTAGAAAGTTTGGGGTCGGAGGCAAACAGCGCCGGCAAGACCGCCAAAAGCATGAGGAACAGTGCGGTGATGGCGCCGGCGATAGCAAAGACACGGTGACGATACGCCTGATGCGTTATGCCAACAAGGAATCGCGGCATGGCGAACAGCCTGCCGCCCCTGGGGGTCCGCCACGGGTGCGGATCGGGCGGCCGCGTGGCCGATATGTCGCTCGCGGGTACCCATAGTGCTTTTAGTGTACCGACAGGCAGGCTCAAAAAGCGGGCCACATGTCCCAAAATCCGCAGACGGCAGGGCGCCCGGTGAGCATTAACTGCTCGCCGGGCGCCTTGGTTAGGAGGCTATGAGGATGAGCACGCGAAATTCACAGCGGTCAGGCCCGCCCCCCTAAGGGCCTGAGGTGCTCAAGATTGGGAGCGACAAGCCCGACGAAGCGTACTTAGGTACGCGAGGAGGGTTGGAGCCCCAAGGTTGAGCGCCTCAGTGCCCTTAGGAAAGGTCCTCACCATTAGAAGCAATAACCTTCTTGTACCAGTCGAAGCTCTTCTTCTTGGAACGCTTGAGGGTGCCGTTGCCGGCGTCGTCGCGATCCACATAGATAAAGCCGTAGCGCTTGGACATCTCGCCCGTGCCAGCCGAGACCAGGTCAATCGGGCCCCAGGTGGTGTAGCCCAGCAGGTCAACGCCGTCCTCGGTCACCGCGTCGCGCATCGCGGCAATATGCTGGCGCAGGTAGTCGATACGGTAGTCATCGTTGATGGAACCATCCTCCTCGACAACATCCTTGGCGCCCAGACCGTTCTCGACCACAAACAGCGGCTTCTGATAACGGTCGTACAGGTCGTTAAGGGTGATGCGAAAGCCCAGCGGATCGATGGCCCAGCCCCACTGGCTCTCCTGCAGGTAGGGATTCTTGGCGCCGGCGAAGGCGTTGCCCTGGGTGCGCTCGACATCGGGGTTATCGGCACCGGCAGAGCAGCGGGTGCTGTAGTAGCTAAAGCTGATGAAGTCGACGGTGTTGGCGGCCAGGATCTCGCGGTCCTCGTCGGTCATGCCCACATCGATGCCTAGACGCTCGAGCTTCTTGACGGCATAGGCCGGGTAGTAGCCGCGGCTCTGGACGTCGACGAAGAAGTAGTTGTCCTGGTTATCGAGCTGCGCCTGGCGTACATCGCCCGGACGGCAGCTGTAGGGGTAGTAGCTACCTGCGGCGAGCATGCAGCCGATCTTGACCTCAGGGTCGATCTCGTGGGCGATCTTGGTTGCCCACGCGCTGGCGACGAGCTCGTTGTGGGCGGCCAGGTACTCGACGGCCTCCTTGTTCTCGCCCTCCTCAAAGACCAGACCGGCACCCATAAACGGCAAGTGCAGGATCATATTGATCTCGTTAAAGGTAAGCCAGTACTTCACCAGACCCTTGTAGCGGGTGAAGATCGTGGTCGCGAGGTTCTTGTAGAAGTCGATGAGTTTGCGGTTGCGCCAGCCGCCGTACTCCTTGATGAGATGAATCGGGCAGTCGAAGTGCGTGATAGTCACGAGCGGCTCGATGCCGTGCGCCTGGCACTCGCGGAACACATCCTCGTAGAAGGCCAGGCCAGCCTCGTTGGGCTCGGTCTCGTCGCCGTTGGGGAAGATGCGGGTCCAGGCCAGGCTCATACGGAAGGTCTTAAAGCCCATCTCGGCAAGGAGGGCGATGTCCTCCTTGTAATGGTGATAGAAATCGATGCCGGTCTGCGCAGGATAGTAATAGCCGTCCTCGAAGTCGAGCATCTTGCGCTGGCCGGAGACCACCGCATAGCGCTCGGGGCCGTGCGGAGCCACGTCCACGTTGGCCAGACCGCGGCCGTCCACGTCGTAGGCGCCCTCGCACTGGTTGGCAGCCGTTGCGCCGCCCCACAGGAAGTCATTACGGAAAGCCATGCATCGATCCTTTCATACGCTGCTTGTCGTGGTTTCAGTATCCCCGCAAACGGGGTGCCACTCAACGACAACAGCGCGGGTCGACACTTCTTTTCGTGCGCAGGCGCCCGGCAACCGTCCCGTCTGACACTTTTTGATACCCGCCTGCCCCAACCACCGCAAAGGGGACAGTCACCTTTGTGATGGCTGGGGCCCGTTTGTCTCGATCTGTAACAGGTAGGCAGCCAAAACCGGGCCCGGTGTTACAGATTGAAATTGTTCGGCCTGTCCTCTGCAGTTTGTCTAAATCTGTAACAGGTAGAGACGATTTAGCCCGCTAGATGTTACAGATCGAGACAGAAGATTCTAGTCGCAGGCGATGTCGAGGTTCTTTCCGATGAGGCCCACGTAGCCGCCTTCGGCTGCCTTGGGGCTGTCAGCATGGCAGAGGACCCACTTGTCGGCCTTCCAATAGCAGTAGCTGTCACCGGCGGCAGGCACGTCGGTTGCGACCTCGGGACGCGAGCCGTTGGTGCCGGCGGGAAGCGCGACCATCACCTGGAAGCCGCCTTCATCGACCATGCACGGCGTGTAGTGCAGCGTGGTGTTGAAGACCTCGACAACCTTGCCCGCCGGCACGCGGAACGCCTTGACGAACGCGGTATCGAGCTTTCCGTCCTCGATCTCCCAGCGATGCGCCACGAGCAGGATAAAGTCGCGGGCGCCCAGGTTAAACTCACTCGCGCGGTGATACTCCAGACAGTTGAGTCGTGTGTTGTGGCCGTTGCACCAGCCGAGCTGGAAGGGGCGGCCGCCGCACATGAGCAGGCCGAGCGTGTCGGCGCCCTCAACCTGCTCGAGCTCGGGCGCGGAGGCCACGTATTTGCTGCCCTCGGGGATGGACGTAGCCGCGAGTGCCTCGACGAGTGGAGCGGTCAGGCTGGACGGAACGTCATCCCACACGCGGCCATAGGACTTGAACTCGGGATCAGAGACAGAGTAGATATGCATGTTCACTCCTGTTCGTAAATGTGACTATACGAACATTCTAGAACAAACATGAGCGATTTTGAACGCTCGTCCTGACCACTCAACAAAAAGGCGCCCCCGCATAAGCGAAGGCGCCCAATCCGTGCGTTTTAGGCGATAAAGCCCTTACGCCTGCTGATAATGCAGGTGCTTCTCGTCGATATCGGCCAGGTCGCGGTCGAGGTAGCGGCGTGCGAGCCAGTTTGCCATGGGGAGGTTCTGGTCCAGATAGTTACCGCACTCCTCGGGAGCGGCACCGGGGACATCGCCCTCAAAGCCGGCGAAAAACTCGAACAGCTCACGCACGAGCGACAGAATCTCCTCGCTCGTCACCTCACCAAACACGACCAGGTAAAAACCCGTGCGGCAGCCCATGGGGCCAAAGTAGACAATGCGGCTCGACCACTCGGCATGGTTGCGAAGGAACGTCGCGCCCAGGTGCTCGATGGTGTGGCACTCGGCCGTGTTCATGACCGGCTCCTTGTTGGGCGTGGTCAGGCGCAGGTCAAACGTGGTGACGGCGGCGCCGGTCGCCGGATCGCGGTCGATGCGGCTCACATACACGCCGGGCTCAAGCAGCAGATGGTCAACGGAAAAGCTCGCGATGCGCTCCATGGCAGATCCTCTCGATAGTCAAATTGGGACGGGCTCTTTTAGCTGGTTCGAATGGTCGCACCAATCATACCAGTCAAAAAAGCCCCGTCCCAAATTGACTACCTGGGACGAGGACCAATGATTTTTTAATCCCCGTCCCAGAAAAACCATTCTAGGCTGTGTAGGCAATCGTTGATTTCACGGCGTGGCGCCAGCCGGCGATCTTTTTGGCGCGCTCGTCGGCGGGCATCGACGGCTCCACGATGCCGCGGGCGCCGTAGACGTCGACGACATCGCGCGTGTACATGCCCAGCGCAATACCGCAGGCCCAGGCCGCGCCCAGGCCGCTCATCTCGTCATTGCTCGCGATGCGGATGGGCGAGCCAACCAAGTCGCTCTCAAACTGCATCAGGTACGCGTCGCGCGTGGGACCGCCGTCAACGCGAAGCTCGGCAAGTGCCGCGCCAGAATCCTCGACCATTGCGTCAATTACGTCAAAGATTTGATAGGCAATCGATTCGTCTGCAGCTTTTACGAACTCCGCGCGACCCGTGGTACGCGTCATGCCAAAGACGCAGCCCTCGGCGTCACTCGCCCAGTGCGGCGCGCCCAAACCGGTAAACGCCGGCACAAAGTAGACGCGGCTCGCCGGATTGGCGGCGTAGCACAGGTCGGTAACTTCCTCGGGGTTATTGATGAGCTCCAGATCGTCGCGCAGCCACGTCTTGACAGCACCGGCGTAGCTCACGTTGCCCTCGAGCACGTACTCGGTCACGCCGTCCATACGCCATGCGAGCGAGCTCGAAAGCCCGTGCGAGCTGGCAACGAACTCGTCGCCGACGTTCATCATGACCGAGCTGCCGGTGCCATAGGTCGCCTTAGCCATACCGCGGCTGTGGCAGCCCTGCGCGAACAAGGCCGCGTGGCTGTCGCCCAGCACGCCGTGAATGGGCACGGGCGCTGGCAAAAAGCCGCCCAGATCCGTCATGCCGAACAGGCCATCGGAATCGGTCACCTGCGGCAGGCAGGCCACGTCGACGCCAAAGGCCTCGCACACCGGCTCGCTCCAGCAGCCACGGCGCAGGTCAAAGAGCTGCGTGCGGCTGGCATTGGACCAGTCGCAGCGAAACTCCGCGCCGCCCGTGAGCGTCCAGACCACCCAGGCATCGATGGTGCCCAGGCACAGCTCGCCTGCCGCCGCGGCCTCGGCAGCAGCGGGAACGTTCGCAAGGATCCAGGCCATCTTGCCCGCCGGATAGTAGGGCGAGAGCACCAGACCCGTCGTGTCGCGCACCAGCTCGGCCACACCCTCGCGCGCGGTCAGCTCGTCGCACAGCTCGCGGGCGCGGGCGCACTGCCACACCACGGCGTCGCACAGTGGCTCGCCCGTCGTGCGGTTCCAGGCAACGGTGGTCTCGCGCTGGTTGGAGATGCCGATGCCGGCGACGTCGGCCGGATCGACCCCGGTCTCCTCCACCACGGCACGCGCCACGGCCAGCACATTGGTGGCAATCTCGGCCGGATCATGGCTTACCCAGCCGGCCTCGTTGACAATCTGGCGATGCGAACGGTCGGCACGATGAATCAAATGGCCGCCCTCGTCCACCAGCAGCGCCTTGGTGCCCTGCGTGGATTGATCGATTCCGATGATGTAGCGGCCCATGGCCACCCCTTTCAAAACGAATGTGACAAAGGGACGGTCCCTTTGTCACATTCCAGTTACTCTGCGGGCAGGAACTCGGCAACGGTCTTGGCGATTCCGACACCCGTCAGACCGTAGTGCGCAAAGACCTCGGGGCTCGTGCCAGTGATGACCGGCGCGTCGGGCAGAGAGAGACACTTGACCGGACGCGGGCAATGCTCGCCCACCACCTGCGCGACCATAGAGCCCAGGCCGCCGAAGGGGCTGTGCTCCTCGACGGTCACGACGGCACGCGTGGCGCCGGCGGCCTCAATCACGGCCTCGGCGTCGAGCGGCTTGACGCAATACATGTCGAGCACCGTTGCCGAGATGCCCCGCTCGGCCAGCAGGTCGGCAGCGTCCACGGCATGACGGACCATCTCACCGGTGGCAACAAGCGTCACATCGGTGCCGCGGCGCACCCAGGTGGCGCGATCCATCTGGAACGGGCACTCGTCCTCGGCGTACACGTCCTCGACCGGGTTGCGGCCCACGCGGATGTAGGCCGGCTTGTTGTCGGCGACCAGGGCCCGCACGAGCTCGGCGGTCTGGAAGCGGTCGCTCGGCAGATACACGCGCATGTTGGGAATCGCGCTCATGGCGGCGATATCCTGCGCGGAGTGATGGCTCATGCCCAAGGCGCCGTAGGACACGCCGCCCGAAATGCCGATGAGCTTGACGTTGGTGTTGGAGTACGAGACGTCGACCTTGCACTGCTCATACGAGCGCGTGGTCACAAAGGACGCCGGCGAGGCGGCCCAGGCCTTCTTGCCGCACGAAGCCATGCCGGCGGCGATGCTCACCAGGTCCTGCTCGGCGATGCCGACCTCGACGGACTGCTGGGGATACTGATCAAAGAACGGCGTGAGCGATGCGGAGCCGCGGGAGTCGGAGCACAGGACGACGATATCCTTATCGGTCTTCGCGGCCTCGAGCAGCGTGTCGCAGATAACCTTGCGATTGGCGATCTTGTTAGCCATTGATGGCCTCCTTATGGGCAGCGAAATCGGCGATAATCTGGGCATATTCCTCATCGTTGGGCAGGTGATGATGCCAGGCGGCCTTGTCCTCCATAACCGGCGAGCCGTAGCCCTTCACCGTGTTGAGGATGATGACCGTGGGCTTACCCTTGGTCTCGGCGGCCAGCGTCAGCGCGGCGTCGATGGCCCGGACGTCGTTGCCCGGAATGGAGAGCACGTTCCATCCGAAGGCTGCCCAGCGCTCCTCCTGCGAGTCCTGCTTCATAACGTCCTCGGTGCTGCCGCTGATCTGCAGGCGGTTGCGGTCCACGAGCGCGCACAGGTTATCGAGCTGGTAGTTGCCGCCGCTCATGGCGCCCTCCCAGACCGAGCCCTCGGCAAGCTCGCCGTCGCCCATGATGGTGTAGACGCGATAGTCGCGGCCGTCCATCTTGCCGGCGAGCGCCATGCCCACGGCCACGGGCAGGCCGTGACCCAGCGAGCCCGAGTTCATCTCGATGCCCTTGAGCTTGTTGTTGGGGTGGCCGATGTAGGGGCTGCCGAACTTGGAGAAGCGGGCCTTGACGTCGTCGAGGTCAAGATAGCCCTCGTGGCAGAGCACCGCGTAGTAAGCCTCCATGGCGTGGCCCTTAGAGAGCACGAAGCGGTCGCGGTTGGGATCGTCGACGGTCTCGGGCGAAATGTTAAGGTGGTTGGCATAGAGGGTCATGAGGGCGTCAATCACCGACATGTCGCCGCCGATGTGGCCGCCGGCGCCAGCCATGATGATATCGACGCAATCGCGGCGAAGGTCCCAACGCAGGGACTCAAGCTCTTCGATAGTTGCCACGAAAAACTCCTTTCAGGGAATTTCCAAAGTCAAAGCCACCGCGTTTCCACAGTGCCCAAGATTGCGGTGAAAGAGGAGCGCCGCGTACTTTGGTACGCAAGCGACGGCTTGAACCGCAAAGTTGGGTGCTGTGGTAGCGCGCCGGCTCGTTGCTACAAAGTGGGCACGACCCTACTCGCCGCGCAGGTAAGCCTTAACGTCCTGCTCAATCGGGTCGTACAGGTCGGGGGCAATGCCGATGTACTTGCACGCCTCGTAGAGCACCGGCACCACGTTGGCATGAATGGCGACGCAGTGGTGGATGTAGGGACCCTCAACGATCTTGGCCTCGAGGCGCTTGATGTTGTCGACCTCGACCCACAGATAGGTGCCCATGCCGGCCGGGCCGTCGATGCCGCGGGCGTTGCCCAGTAGCAGCGAGTACTCGCCGTTGTCACCGTCAAAGCGGGCAAGGGTGAGGTCGCCGTGCTTGGCCTCGGCCGTCAGCGCGCCGGGGTGATCGAAAGCCAGCGGGTAGGTGAGCTTGGGCTTGACGGCCGCGCAGCTGCAGGGCCAGGGGCCGCAATGCTGCAGCAGCTCGCCGTTCTCGTTATCGGGATGGCGCACGGTCCAGTCGGCGAACATGCCGCGGTGACGGCCCAGGTCGGCGGCCTCGACCATCAGCGCGGTGATGGCGCCGTGGATATCGGTCTCGCATACGATAGGAATGCCCATCTCGTTGAGGATGGCGTTGGCGGCGCAGGGCATAATGCCCAGCTCGTCCTGCAGAGCGTTCCAGCACTGAATGGCACCGGCGTTGCAGCCATACTTCTCGACCAAGCGCTTCATGGCGATGGCAAGACCGGCGACCGCGGGGACCTTGTCCTCGGGGATGCAGATCTCAAAGCTGTCGTTGATGTGGGCAAGCATGGCGGCCATGGCCTGCTCGTCGGCCTGGGCGTCGCGCACAGCCTGGACAAGCTCGGTCATGGGGATAGGCGAAAGCTGGATGTTGAACTTCTCGAGCAGCTCGCCCTCGTTGCACATGGTCGACCAGAAGTCGAACGGACGGGTGGCCATCTGCAGGATGCGGGTGTGCTTGAAGGTCTTGACCACGTTGCAAACGGCCAAAAAGTCCCAAACGCCGCGCTCGAACTCGGGGTCGGTCAGGCGGCAGTTGGTCATGTAGGTGAAGGGAACCTGGAAGCGGCGCAGGACCTTGCCGGTGGCGAACAGGCCGCACTGGCTATCGCGCAGGCGTGTGCCGTCGGGCTCGGGGCGCTCGTCGCGCGGACCCCACAGCAGTACGGGTAGACCGAGCTCGCGGGCAAGGCGAGCGCAAACGTACTCGGTGCCAAAGTTGGCGTGGCACAGCATAATGCCATCGACGCCCTCGGCGCGGAACTTCTTCACGATAGGCTCGATATGGCTGTCGTCGAACAGCAGGCCCTCGTCATTGATGTCGTCGATATCCACGATGTCGACGCCAATCTCGCGCAGGCGATCAGCCGTCAGGCCGCGATACTTGATTGCGTCCGGCGCGCTAAAGATGCTGCGGCGCGTGGGCACAAAGCCGAGCTTGATCTTGTCCATGTACGTCCTCCCCTAATCACATGTTCAGTAAACAGACGCATGTTTCGTTTTGTTCTGTTTACTAAATGTTTTACTCTACTGTTTAGAAGTTTAACGCGAAATACCCGTAGACGGTAGAGAAATCAGCCTAAACGGTATGTAAACAAACTGAACATACAAGGGCATCAAAAAGAGGGCCCAAAGGACCCTCTCTTAGTAGCGTTATGTATGGCTGCCTTAGCGAGCTTTGCCTCCCTACGCCCCGGCGTTTTCTTCGCCTAGATCTCGCACACGCTCTGGCGCTCGACAAAGTAGGTCGACACGGCCGTCTTGCAGGTATAGCTCTTGGGGTTGCGGATGTTGCCCACCAGGCGACGCACCGCGATCTCGCCCACCTCGTGCTTGGGAACATGCACCGTGGTGAGCGGAGGGTTGGAGAAGGCGCCCAAAGACAGGTCGTCAAAGCCGATGATCGAGACATCCTCGGGCACGCGAATACCGTGCTCGTTGAACGCGCGCATGGCGCCCACGGCGAGCACGTCGTTCTCGGCAAAGAAAGCCGTCGGCAGATCGTCGCGCGAGACGTTGTCGAGCCACACGCCCATGTCGTGATAAGCGCCCTCGAGCGTGGTACCCAGCGTGACGTGCCATGCCGGGTTGGCCTCAAGATCCGCGTCCTCAAGCGCTTGGCGATAGCCGCGCTCGCGGTCCTTAAAGTTGCGGATCCGAAGGTCGCCCGCCAGATAGCCGATTTGCCTGTGGCCTTTCTCGATAAGGTAATCCACGGCACGCAGCACCGAATCGGTGTTGGCGATGACTACGGCATCGAAGTACTGGCGATCGCTCCAGCCGTCGAGCACAATCAGGTGGGCGGCAGCGTCGGCGAACAGGGCGTAGTCCTCCTCGCCCAGCTCGGTACCCATCAGCACGATGGCGGCCGACGGGTCGGCGATCAGGCCCTCGACCTGCGGGCGCACGGCGTCCAGGTCGCTAAAGTCGAGCGAGACAAAGCTCGTGCTCATGCCGTGGCGACGCGCCTGGCGCTCCACGCCCTCGATGACCGCGGGATGGAAGGTGCTCTCGTCCAGGATGGCGCCCGTCTTGCGCGCAAGCACAAACTGGATGCTCTCGAGCTGCGTCGACTGCTGATAGCCAAGCGACTGCGCGCACTCCAGGATGACCTTGGCGGTCTCCTCGCTCACGCTGCGCTTGCGGTTGAGCGCGTTGGACACGGTTGCGGGCGAAAAGCCGGTAATGCGGCTGATCTCGCGGACGCTTGCTTTAGCCATCGTTCCCCCTAGCATCGGTCGCGGCCGAGCATCGTGGCTTGACCGCCCCGTGGCTCGGCAAATAAACGACCGCAAATTCAATCTAAACAGAATAGTAAATGTTTAATAGCTAGTTTAGCCTGTTGTCAAGCAAAGTGGCGCGACTATTCCCCCAACGGGCGCATTTGTCCATCTTAACGTTATTACGCAAGGTCTTCGCCATTGCTTGCTATTACGCGTCGGTACCATTCGAAGCTTTTCTTTTTACGTCTCTCAAACGAGCCCGCACCGCTATCGTCTCGATCGACATAGATAAACCCGTAGCGCTTACGCATCTGTCCTGTGGCGACCGAAACCAAATCGATCGGGCCCCAACAGGTATATCCCATGAGTTCCACCCCGTCGAGCTCGACGGTCTCCCTCATCGCCTCGATGTGGGCCCGCAGGTATTCAACTCGATAGTCGTCTTCTATTTCACCCGAATCTTCCGGCACATCAGGAGCACCCAAACCGTTTTCGACGATGAACAGCGGCTTTTGATAGCGATCCCAGATTTCATTCATGGTGACGCGCAGCCCTTTGGGGTCGATAAACCTCCCCCAAGGCTCCTGTTTTAGATACGGATTAGGCGCCGAGCGAAGAAGGTTCGAATCGAACTGACCTTCCGCATGCGCTTTTGCGACGCGCGTCGAGTAATACGAAAACGAGACGAAATCGACCAGGTTTGCAGCCAGTACTTCGCGGTCATCATCCCGATAGGGCACCTCAAAACCATGGCGGGCGTATTCCTTGAGAACATAGCTCGGGTACGCACCGCGCACCTGGACGTCGGTAAACATGTAATGGCTGCGATTCTCAGCCTGCGCAGCCAGCACATCGTCCGGATCACATGTAGCCGGATAGAAGACACCTGCGTTGAGCATGCAACCGATCTTCGCCCCAGGGCACAGTTCATGACACGCCCCGACCGCACGGGCGCTCGCAACCAATACATGGTGCACGGCCGTGTGAACCGTTGCGTAGCGATTCTCCCCTTGCTCGAAGATGATCCCCGCCGCCATAAAGCACGCCTGCGTCATGATGTTGATCTCGTTAAAGGTCAGCCAATAATTGACCAATCCCCGATAGCGCTCGAACACGGTACGCGAATATCGCTCGAACAGGTCGACCAACCTGCAATCGCGCCATCCGCCATACGCATCGACGAGATGCATGGGGACATCATAGTGGTTGAGCGTCACCAAAGGCTCAATGTCATGCGCGCGACACGTCCTAAAAACATCCTCGTAAAAGGCAAGGCCTTCTTCATTGGGCTCGGCTTCGTCTCCTTTGGGAAAAATGCGGCTCCAGGCGATTGATAAGCGCAGGCATTTAAAACCCATCTGGGCAAACAGTTCAATATCCTGCTTGTACCTATGGTAAAAATCAATGCCCTTGCGAGCGGGATAGAAGCTGTCGGGTGCCAACGCACGCGGATCAAGGTCTCCCCGCATGACGTCCATGCGTTGATCGCCAAACGGCAGCATGTCGGAATTGGCTAAACCGCGACCGCCTTCGTTCCATCCTCCCTCGCACTGGTTTGCAGCCAGAGCCCCGCCCCATAAAAAATCTTCTCTAAACATTATGGTGTCGTCCTTTCTATCAAATTCCCGGCCCACACTGTCGAACGCAACGGACTCGGCAAGTGCCGCGCAACAGCACAGTACCGTTGCGCGGCCAAGGGGTCGGACCGCGCAACGGCTGGGGAGCATATTTGTGTAGTAGCCTCTTATGCCTCGACGGATTCAACGGCCTCAGAATCGCCGCTCTTGGACTTCAACGGCATCTTCTCCTGTCCTTCAAATCCAAAAATCATCGCCAACGCAAACGTCACGGCACCGCCAGCAAGACACCCGATGGTGCCAGGGATGATATCCTGAGCAAACATGAGCACGTTCATCCATGGGAAACCAACGCCAGTGAAGATATAGACGTTGGCATGAAGAAGGCTTACCAGCAGACCACCGACAGCACCACCAATCATGTTCCAGGCAAGAGCCTTCTTGTCGCGAAACAGGATGCCGTAGATGATGGGCTCACTCACGCGACCGAAGGCATAGGTGATGAACAAGTTCCAGCCCGTGGCTCGACTCTCCTTGCCCTTAGCGCGCAGGCCATAGGCGAGCGCGATGGCAAGCGTGGTGTAGGCTACAACCGCGGTGCCGGGGTATAAGATGGCGTCGTAACCGTTCTGGAGCGCGGCGGGCAATATGGCGGTATAGATCGGCACGTGCATGCCGGTGGCGATGATCAGATTCCAGAATGCGCCGATAAC
This sequence comes from uncultured Collinsella sp., assembly GCA_905198825.1. Classification (GTDB taxonomy): domain Bacteria; phylum Actinomycetota; class Coriobacteriia; order Coriobacteriales; family Coriobacteriaceae; genus Collinsella. The sequence goes on from CAJKEF010000004.1 coordinate 16,051, forward strand.
CGCGGTCGCAGCGGGACCGGCAACAGAGGCGAGCCAAATGATGAAATCGGCCACAAGGCCCATGACAAATTGGACGGCAGGGCCGCAGAGGCACAGCGCGACCGGCAACATCACGAGCACCGTACCCACGGGTACGATCAGAATGCGCAACATATCAGGCGAGATCTTCTTAAAGAAGCGCTCAACATAGGACTGGGCCCAGGTGATCAAGATGACCGGAAGAACAGCCTGGGTGTAGTTGACGAGCTGCATGGGGATGCCGAAGACGCTGAAAGGCTTTCCGTCCTCAACAATAGCGAGCATGTCGGGATAAATCATCACAACAGCGATGAGCAGTGCCAGCACAGGACTCGTTTTGAACTTCTTAGCCGAGCTATAGGCGGCAAACACCGGGAAGTAGTAATACGCCGCATCGCCCACCAGGGAAAGGATCCGATACAGGTCGCTCGTTTCGGACATAAAACCGGCGCCTTCGGGCCCAAACAGAATAACGAGCATCTTGAAGATACCGGCGACACAAAAGATCGGAAGGATCGGGGTGATAGCGCCGCTCACGGCATCGAGCAGCTGATTGAAGAGGTGCTTGGGCGCCAAGCGCTCCTTCCAGCTAAGCTGAGGGCCATCGAGTTCCTCGTCAATCGATGCCGTGACCTCGAATCCGCCCTGCTTACAAACCTCGTCGTAGACCTTGTCGACCGTGGGCCCGACCACCAGCTGCACCTGCCCTCCGGCGTGCACGACGCTGATGATAGACGAGATGTCCTCAAGCTTCTCATCATTCGAGAGGCTTTCATCCTTGAGGTTGAAGCGCAGGCGCGTCATGCAATGCGTAACCGAAGCCACGTTTTCCGCCCCGCCCACAGTGGAGAGAATCTGCTCTGCCACCTTTTTGTAATTTGCCATCATTGGCTCCTTTGCACAATCTTGGCTTACTGTTCGAATCGGCAAAGGTCATGCCCCGAATGGCTACGGGTTACAATCCTTTTTTGGAGATGATCCGGTTGAGATGGATCATCAGATAGAGTTCCTCCTCCTCGGAGAGCGTGGCGTCCCACGTTTCACGACAATAGGAACCGATATGCTTCACGCACTCTGCCAACTGCGGAAACTCCTCACGAAAGTTCTTGTACATCTGCATGTTGGCGCTGTTCAGCGACTCGCCGGCTTGAATGCGCTTGAACAGGTACCGCAGATGCGTGGCATAGCGAGTGAAATCGTAGGAATCGCGGTCAACGATGATGCGAAAATCACTCTCGACGATCTCAGTGACATCTTCTAGCATATCGTCAAACTGCTTGGTGGGTTTGCTCGCGGTCTCGATGGCCTGAACAACCCGCGCATTGACGAGATTCATGGCAATGCTGGCAATCTCTTCTTTGGGAAGTCGTTCACCAAGCTCCTTTTCGAGCCTCATAACGATAAACTGCGCCGCTTTGTATTCCTTAGGATATGTCTCGCGCACTTCATAGGCGAGAGGCATCGCAATACGAAAACCCTTTTGCGCGCGCTCCACCGCAAATGACAGGTGATCGGCCATGAACAATGTCGCCTTGGTCGACAGATCATAGGGCAGCTCGTTGGCGACGATGTCCATCACCTTGGCCGTGAACATCACGATCTCAGAAGGAAGGTCGCGCATGACGTCCTGCCCTTTGGGGTCGATGTCATAAAACGTATGCTCAATCTTAGAGAGCGGCAGCTCGCGGGGAAATTCTCCCCCAAACCCGACGCCCCTGCCCATGGCGATCACGTCGCGCCCCTGCCCGTCGCGGCAAAGAACCGCGTTGTTGTTAAGCTTTTTAATTGCAAGCATGGTGAACCTCCTTTCAAGAACACTCACAGAAAAAGGCATGATAGCCAATAGCAGTGCTATTGCGGTCATGCCTTACGTAACAATCCGTGTTGTATTGCTCTTGGGCATGCCTCCACACAGGAGTAACAATCCAAGATGCAGAATGCATTATAGCGCTCTCCCCGCCCCGGGGACCATCGGGCTGGCGAACGGTAGATGTCGGCCCGCCAGCGGCCACATCGAGCAGATGGGCGTGCTTCGATCCCGAGCCTAGCCTAGGATGCGGGCCATGCGCGCCTTGAACTCGGACAGAAAGCGCGGGGCGTCCACGGTGAGTGCCACAAGCGCGCTCTTGTCGGGGTCGGACAGGCGATGCTCGTCGCAGATAGTGCGGCCGCGATACTCGCCGAGCAGGTCGACGCGCAAGTTGCAACCAAGTGCGCCCACGAGCGTGGGATCAATCGCCACGGCAACGGCAAGCGGATCGTGCAGCGCGCAGCCGCCCAGGTAAGGGGCGTTCATCTCGTACGAGCCAATGTAGTGCTCGACCATACTCGCAAATGCGCAGCCCGCCATGGTGCCCGAGCCCGTCCAACCGGCAATGTCGCGGCGCGTCAGCACCACGCGATGCGTCACGTCAAGACCAACCATGGTGAGTTTGCGGCCCGAGCGCAGCACGGCATCGGCCGCCTCGGGATCGCTTGCCATGTTGGCCTCGGCACCCGCACTCACGTTACCGGGCACGGTCAGGGCACCGCCCATTACCACCACGCGGCCGATAGACATCACCGCCGCCGCATCGCGCTCCAGGGCAAGCGCCAGGTTGGAGAGCGGGCCGGTCGCTACGTAGACCAGATCGGGACCATAGGTGCGCGCGGCATCGATCAGATAATCGACCGCCGCGTTGCCATCAGCCGATGTCGCCCCCACCGGCTCGTAGGGCGACGCGGGCACGCTCGCGCCGCCGATGCCGTTCTTACCGTGAATGAGCGCGGTGGACGCCGGCGGCGTATAAGGCTCAGTCGCCTGCAGAGGACGGTCGGCACCCAGGTACACCGGCACCTCGGGACGGCCCAACAGGTCGAGCACCGCCAGGCAGTTATGCGCCGACTGGTCGACGCGCACGTTGCCAAAGCACGTGGTAATACCGACGAGCTCCACCTCGGGGCTCGCGATTGCATAGGCGAGCGCCATCGCGTCGTCCACACCCATATCCAGATCAAGGATCAGCTTCTTGATTGCCATTGTTCTACTCCGCTTCCCCGCCTTGTACTAAATCGTCTAAATCAAACACGCGCTCAACTTCGGCACGCGTGGGAATCGACTGTTGCGCGCCCAAGCGCGACACCGCCACCGCCGAGGCGCGTGCGCCCGCCGCCATACACTCAAAGAGTGGCAGGCCTTCCAGACGAGCCGCGGCGAGCGCACCGATAAACGTATCGCCCGCGGCCGTTGTATCGACCACCGCGCTCGAAAGCGCCGGCATGCACAGCAGCTCGCCGTCATCGCCAAGCGTAACCGACCCGGCGCCGCCCAACGTGATGACCGCAGCTCCGGCACCCTTGGCGAGCAAGGCATTGAGCGCCGCGACGCAGCTCGCATCATCCGCGGGCAAGATGCCCGTCAGCGCCTGGCACTCAGTCTCGTTGGGACAGACCAGGTCGACCGCAGGCCAGGCCTCCACAGGCAACTCGCAAGCAGGCGCTGGATTAAAGACCGTATAGAACCCCAGCTCGTGAGCGCAAACAATCGCCTCGGCCGTCGCCGCAAGGTCACATTCGCCCTGGGCGATAAAGACGCTTCCGGCAGCCGGGGCAATCTCGCTGGCGTCGCCGTCGAGCTCATCGGCCACCAGACGTCTCAGCGCGCAGGCAACGTCCTCGCCCGCAAGCGCATGGTTGGCGCCCGGTGACAGCACGATACGGTTGTCGCCCTCGCAGCGAATGATGGTCGCCGTTCCCGTCTCCACGTCATCGCGATGCGCTACAAAGTCACAGTCCACGCCGGCGTCTTGGAGCCCCGCCACGAGCGACGCACCGAACGCGTCGCGACCGACCGCGCCGATCATGTGCGTGCGCGCGCCCATGCGCGCGGCAGCTACGGCCTGGTTGGCGCCTTTGCCGCCGGCATTAGTGATAAATCCGCTGCCGCCGACGGTCTCGCCTGCACGCGGCATGCGCTCGCACGCCACCGAAAGGTCCATGTTCATGCTGCCGAACACCACAACGATGCCGCAATCTGCCATGGAAACCTCCTCGTCCGCGGGCTCTGCACCCGCTGTTGGCCGTCAATCGTGCGCTCTCGCACCTCTATAACTTTAGTTCACTTTGATGTGGACGCGCGCTTGAGCTTGCGCCGGCAGCAAGCATTCACAGGAGCAGGCGGCTACAATGAAGGCGTGCTGATTATTCTCGTCATTGGATGAAGTTTTATGGAACAATTCCCGCGATCGAGTTCGCGCAGCTCACGCCACGCGAGCGATCAACAAGCGCCGCACGAACGTTCGCGCGCTAACCGACAAGCCACCGAGCCGCGCCGCGCCGCAGGCTCTCATCGCGCGCCCGCCAACAAGGGTACCCACACCAACAGCGCCGCAAAAGAACAGGCGCCCACGCGCCCCAAATCTCGCTATATCCCCGCCCTCGACGGCCTGCGCACGCTTGCCGTCGTCGCAGTGGTGCTCTATCACCTCAACCTCACGTGGGCTCAGGGCGGCCTGCTCGGTGTCACGATCTTCTTTGTGCTTTCGGGCTATCTGATCACGCGCCTGCTCATCAACGAGGTGTCAAAGACCGGGCGCATCGACCTCAAGAGCTTCTGGATCCGCCGTATCCGCCGCCTGTTCCCCGCCGTGGTGACCGTCGTGGTGGTGACCTGCGCGCTGTGCACCGTCTTTAACCATGTGATGCTCACCAAGATGCGCCCCGACATCCTGCCGTCGCTGTTGTTCTTCAACAACTGGTGGCAGATTGCCCAAAACGTCTCGTACTTCAATGCTCTAGGCGACCCCTCGCCGCTCACGCACTTTTGGTCGCTTGCCATCGAGGAACAGTTCTACCTGATTTGGCCGCCACTGCTGTTTGCCATGGTATCCATGCATGTGAGCAAGCCCAACACGCGCCGCGTGGTTCTGGGCCTTGCCGCGGTATCTGCCCTCGCCATGATGGTGCTTTACAACCCTGCCGCCGACCCCAGCCGCGTGTACTACGGCACCGACACCCGCGTGTTCTCGCTGCTGCTGGGTGCCTGGATGGCCTTTATCCCCGATCGCGACCTGGCGCCTGCGCGCCTCGCTCATCGTTTGGGGCTCAATCGCCTGGCTGGCGCCGCCAAGCACGGCAAGAACGCCGAGGGCAAGCCTGGCAAGAAGGTCGACGAATCAGCCGATACCGCCCCGGCACAGCCGAGCGCCCTCGTGCGCTTTTGGTCCTCGCCCGCATCCATCGATGTGTTGGGCGTCGTGGGCCTGGTTGGCCTTGCCGCCATGGTCGCGCTCACCAACGGCTACACCGCGTTCCAGTATCGCGGCGGCACGCTGTTATGCTCCATCCTCACGCTCATGGTTATTGCGGCATGTGTGCAGCCTCAGGGCATGGTTGCCCGCGCACTGTCCGCCGAGCCGCTCGTGTGGGTTGGCAAGCGCTCGTATAGCATCTACCTGTGGCACTATCCGCTGCTGCTGCTTATGAACCCGGTCGCCAACATCAGCGATACGCCCTGGTGGCAGTACATCTTGCAGGTACTTGTGGTGGTCGCCGTAGCCGAGTGCTCCTATCGCTTTATCGAAACGCCGTTTAGGAAGGGCGCCTTCGGCCGCACCGTCGCCGAATTCCGCGATGGCACCACCACGCCCGTCAACTGGGCACGCGCGCACGTCCCTGTCTGCGCAGCCTGCGCTGTCGTGTTGGTCGTTGCACTGGGCGGCCTGGTCTTTGTGCCCGAGACGTCTGCGCTGAGCGGCGAGGGCGCAGAAGTTCTGAACAAGGAAGCCAAGAACACCGCGCCCGCCGACCAACAGGCGGCCGACGACACCGACAAGGACAACGACGGCTTCCCCGATGGCTCCTACGATCTGCTTATGATCGGCGACTCCGTGTCGCTGCGTGCCGTGGACACCTTTGATGGCGTGTTCCCGCACAGCCATATCGATGCCGAAAAGGGCCGCCAGTTTGATGCGGGCCGCGCGACATTTGAGGGCTATATCCAGCAGAACCTTGCCGGCAAGATCGTGGTCTTTGCGCTGGGCACCAACGGCCTGGTGACCGACGCCCAGATTGACGCCATCATGGCCGATGCCGGCGATCAGCGCATCGTCGTATTTGTTAACACGCGTAGCCCGCAGCCGTGGGTCGGGTCCACGAACCAGGCCATCGCCAACGCCGCCACGCGCTACAAAAACGTTCGCGTTATCGACTGGTACGGATACAGTGCCAACCGCAACGACCTGTTCGATGGCGATGGCACGCATCTATCGACCACTGGCGTGACTGAGTACCTCAACTTGATCCACGATGCCGTCAAGAAGGACCTGCCCGTACATCCCGAGGATCACGTCAACGATCCGCAGCCGGCAGCCGTCAAGTCTGCCACCGACGCACTCGTCAATGCGCTCGCTCTCAAGCCGCACAAGCTGGGCACCGACAAGTAACCTGCAGCAAACAACCCAAAATCACTCTTTTAGAGCCGGCCCCAAGAGGTCGCGGGCAAAAACAGGCCGCAACCCATGGCGGCGGCCTGTTTGGAGTCCAAAAGAGGCGCTAAGCGCTGTAGCCCATCGCCTGCAGGACAAACATGACGACCGTGAGCACCGTAATCACGGCGATAGTCGCCCAAGTAAGCACGTTCCACACGCGGCCGTTGCGGTTAGCGCCCATAATGTGACGGTCAGCGGCAATAACCACCTGGAACACCAGAACCACGGGCAGTAGCACGCCATTGATGACCTGCGAGGTCATCATAATCTGGAACAGATCGACGCCGGGCATAAGCACCAGCACGGCAGAGATACCGATGATGGCCGTAATGATGCCGCGATAGACCGGGGCCTCGTCCCAGCTGCGGTCGGCACCGCGCTCCCAGCCAAATGCCTCGCAGATAGCGCTCGACGTAACGCCCGGCAGCACGCAGGCGGCCAAGAAGCTCGCCGCGACCAGGCCCGAGGCAAACAGTACCG
>CAJKEF010000005.1 GCA_905198825.1 uncultured Collinsella sp.
CTACGCCCGCGTTCGCAGCTGCTGCGCCCGCTGACGCCGCGAACGAACTCGCGCCTGCCGCAGACGCCTATCTCCGCGCGCTGCTCGAGCACAACGCAGTACAGGCGACATCGGCAGTGGCGCACTCGGACCAGAGCGAGGACATGCTCGTCGATAGCATCAACGAGGCGCTCTTTGACCTGGTGGGCGACACCGTTATTGAATTTGGCTCAGCAGGACCGCAGATTATCGAGGACTACGAAGCAGACGTGAGAGGATACCTAGACCATGAGTGATACCGCATCCGCAGCACCCCGCGTGCCCAAGCGCGTCGCCGCCGTCATTCTCAACTCGCTCAAGGGCGGCGTGGTCCCGCGCATCGGCCTTCCCTATATCACCGTGGGGCGCGAGGTCGAGATCCGTGCTCTGCTCACCGACCTGAGCCTCATCGCCGATGGCGGCGCAAGCTTCCGTTTCCTAGTCGGTCGCTACGGCGCCGGCAAGAGCTTTTTGCTCCAGACCATCCGCACGCACGCCATGGGCGAGGGATTCGTCGTGGCCGATGCCGACCTATCCCCTGAGCGCCGTCTGCAGGGCGGCCAGGGACAGGGCCTTGCCACCTACCGTGAGCTCATCCGCAACATATCGACCAAGACGCGCCCCGAGGGCGGTGCGCTCAACCTTATCCTGGATCGCTGGGTCGCCTCGTGTGCCGATGCCGACGAGTCTGCCGTCAATGCCCAACTGGCCCCACTCGAGGAAATGGTCCACGGCTTCGACTTCGCCCGCATGCTCCGCCGCTACCGCGCGGCCGTATCCGAGGGCGACGAAGAAGCTATGAGCCGCGTGACCAAATGGATTCGCGGCGAGTACCGCACCAAGAGTGAGGCACGCGCCGAGTTGGGCTCCTCGACCATCATCAGCGATGACGACTGGTACGACTACGTTAAGCTCATTGCGCGCTTTTTGGTCTGCAGCGGCTACAAGGGCATGCTGGTGCTCATCGACGAGCTCGTGAATCTGTATAAGATTCCCAACGCCATCACGCGCCAATACAACTACGAGAAGATCCTGACCATGTACAACGACACGCTCCAGGGCAAGGCGCAGTACCTGGGCATGATCATGGGCGGCACGCCAACCTCCATCGAAGACCGCCGCCGTGGCGTGTTCTCCTACGAGGCCCTGCGAAGTCGACTCGCTCAGGGCCGCTTTGCACGCGAGGACCTTAAGGACATGCTCGCGCCCATCATCCGTCTGCAGCCACTCACCTATGAGGAGCTGCTGGTGCTCATCGAAAAACTCATGCAGATCCATGCTGGCTACTTTGGCTGGACGCCCACGCTTACCGAAAACGACTTGGTGGACTTTCTCAAGATTGAGTTTGGCCGCGTGGGAGCCGATACGCACTTGACGCCGCGTGAGGTCATCCGTGACTTTATCGAGCTGCTCGATATCCTGTGTCAGAACCCCGATGCAAATGTGGCCGAGCTGCTGCAAAGCGTCGGCGGCGACGCGCTGGCACCGGCAGCCGCAACAGGCGACACCGGCACCGCAGACGGCGACCGCAACTTCGCCGAATTCACCATCTAACCTGCCAAAAAGGGACAGGTCTATTTTGGCAGCTTTTATCTGCACAAACGTTGAGACAGCAATGCAGCAAACCATTGCCAACCGCATTGAGAGGTTCGTATTTGAGAGGAGGTCCCGTGAACGCCTTTGACCGATATGCTCCGTTTATCCAAGACTTCATCTACTCCCACGATTGGGAGAGCCTACGCTCTATCCAGGTTGCAGCAGCTGATGCCATCTTTAACACGCAAGACAATGTGCTCCTGACGGCATCCACGGCTTCCGGCAAAACCGAGGCAGCCTTCTTTCCCATCCTGACCGAGTTTTGGGAGAACCCGCCCGCAAGCGTGGGCGCCCTCTACATCGGCCCGCTCAAGGCGCTCATCAACGACCAATTCGTCCGCCTCAACGACCTCTGTGAAGAGGCCGATATCCCCGTCTGGCACTGGCATGGCGATGTCTCGCAGTCGCACAAGGCTAAGCTCATCAAAAAACCGAGCGGCATCTTGCAGATAACCCCCGAGTCACTCGAAGCGCTCCTGATCCATAAGCATATGGCGATCCCGCGCATGTTTTGCGACCTGCGCTACGTGGTCATCGATGAGGTCCACTCGCTCATGCGCGGCGACCGCGGCGGGCAGACGCTCTGCCTTATCGAGCGGCTCTCGCGCATGGCCGGCGTGCAGCCTCGACGCATCGGCCTTTCTGCCACCATCGGCGACCCCGAGCGCACGGGCGCTTTTCTCTCACAGGGAACGGGGCGCGACTGCGTTATCCCCCGCTTTGAAGAACCGCCCCGCGTGTGGCGCATCTCCATGGAGCACTTCTACAACTCGGGTCCCCAGGCGCAGCAGCGAGGATTCGAGAGCTCGGGTCCTCAAGAGGCCGAAGTGCTCGCATGCGCGCGCATCGAGCCGGCGGCATCCGCGGCACTGCCCGCCGGCGCCCAAGACATGCGTCACAGCGGACAGCTCACACAAGAGGAGCGCCGTCAACGTCGTGAGCGGGCACGGGAAAAGCCCGCTCCCAAGGACCGCCAAACTTCCTCGGCCCCCGAGGGCGAAGTCGACATCCCACGAGCGACCGAGCAGGCGCTTCTCAACCCCACCGACACGGCGCCCGACAACGCCGACCCCGGCATGGGCTATATCTTTGAGCACACGCGCGGCCGCAAGTGCCTGGTCTTTGCTAACTCGCGCGAAGAGGCAGAGGCCGTATGCTCCATGCTGCGCAGCTACTGTGAAAACCGGCACGAGCCCGACCGCTTTCTCATCCACCACGGCAATCTTTCGGCATCGCTGCGCGAGACGGCAGAAGAGCTCATGCGCGACGAGGAACAGGCACAAACGACCGTCACCACCTCTACGCTGGAGCTCGGTATCGATATCGGTCGCTTGGAGCGTGCCTTCCAGATCGACGCGCCGTTTACCGTCAGCTCCTTTTTGCAGCGAATGGGCCGCACGGGACGCCGCGATCTTCCGCCCGAGATGTGGTTTGTCATGCGCGAGGAAGAGCCCGAGCCGCGCACGATGATGCCCGAGACCATTCCGTGGAAGCTCCTGCAGGGCATCGCGCTCGTACAACTCTATCGCGAGGAAAAGTGGGTCGAGCCGCCCGAGCTCGATCGACTCCCCTACAGCCTGCTCTACCACCAGACTATGTCGACGCTTGCCAGCACCGGCGAGCTCACGCCGGCAGAACTTGCCCAGCGCGTGCTCACACTCAGCTATTTCCATCGCATCTCGGCCGATGACTATCGCGTACTGCTGCGTCACCTCATTAAGATCGACCACATCCAGGTCACCGAGAGCGGCGGGCTCATCGTGGGCCTCGCGGGCGAGCGCATCATCAACAACTTTAAGTTCTACGCCGTGTTCCAGGAAAACGAGGAGTTCACCGTTCGTAGCGAGTCGGCCGAATTGGGCACGATCGTCAACCCGCCACCGCCCGGTGAACGCATCGCCATCGCCGGACACTGCTGGATTGTCGAGGAAGTGGACTGGAAGCGCCACACCGTCTTTGCCACGCAGGTCAAGGGCCGGGTGCCGGCCTACTTTGGCGACTGCCCCGGTGACATCAATACACACGTACTCGAGCGCATGCGCAAGGCTCTCAACGAGCACGCGGCGTATCCGTACCTTATGGGTAACGCACGAGCCCGTTTGGCGCAGGCTCGCCATACGACCGAGATTTCGGGTGCGGGAACTAAACCGCTCATTAACCTGGGCGGCGACACCTGGGTGCTCTTCCCCTGGCTGGGCAGTTACGCCTTTTTGGCACTCGAGCGCATGCTCAAGATTAAATGCGCCGCGGAGCTTGGCCTTCGCGGGCTCGATTCGTCGCGTCCATACTTTATGCAGTTCAAGATGAAGGCCGACGAGGAGACGTTCTTTGAGGTGCTCGCCGCCGAGGCCGAGAAGGACTTTGATCCCATCGAGCTCGTCTATCCCGGCGAGGTGCCTTATTTTGATCGCTACGACGAGTACGTTCCCGAGGAGCTCGTGCGCAAGGGCTTTGCCGAAGGCGTGCTCGACATAGAGGGCATGAAGCAGCGCGTCCGCAGCTGGCGCGACCACGCCTAAGACCAGTCTTTTTGGGACGGGGAGACTTACTTGTCGTGAAGGACGGTGCCGAGGAAGTCGGTGTCGAAGGGCACGGCTTCGGCAAAGGCGTAGTCGCCGTCGCTGGCGATGAGCAGATAATTCTCCTCGCCGCCGAACTCCGCATCGCCGCAAGGCACTACCCAAGCGTGGGCGAATACCTCGAGTGCCGTGGCGGCGCAATCGCGCAGGAACGTCACGTCGCTCCCCCTGTTCGCACTCACGATATTGGCCACGTAGATACCCCCGGGGTTCAGGCTGCCCCGCACCAGGCGCAGCGCCTCAACGGTCGCCAGCCCGCGCACGGGCTCGGCGCCGCCAAAGCAATCGCTCACGACCACGTCGTAGCGACGATGGCCCACGCTCGTCACACCCAAATACGAGCGAGCCTCAGCGGTTATTACCCGCAGGCGATCGCCCGCCGCGCGCTCCAGCTCGTCTAGGTAGAACCAGCGGCGCGCCAGGCGCGTAATCTCGGCATCGTACTCAATGACGTCCATGCGCAAGCTCTCGTGCGACATCAGCGCGAACTTGGGATAGGCAAACCCACCGCCGCCCAGCATAAGCATACGGTCGATGCCGTGACCATAAGCGTCGCGCATCGCATCCTCGGACTCAAACACGTCGTCAAACGCACGATAGTACGCAAAGACGGGCTCCGCCCAACGCTCGCCAATGTAGCTTGCGCTTTGGTAGACGCCGCCTTGCACCAACACGCGAATCTCATCGCCGCCCTCATCGTGCACGCGTTTCACACGCGCCAACCCATTGCGGGTTCGCGCAACCTGCAGACAGGCAGCACGAACAGCGACAGCGGCCGCACCAAGCGCCGCGGCTCCCAGAGCAACGCCGGCAACGACACCAGCAGAAACACTCGGCTTGTTCATCTAGAGCTCCTTTTGCAGATAAAGGCCATGGTCATAAAATCCAAGATGGCGATAGTACTCGCGTGTGCCAATCGCGCTAATCACGTTGATGCGCGCATAGCCCGCATCCCGGGCGATCTCGCATGCATGCTCTACGAGCAAACGCCCCAATCCATGGTGCTGGGCCGCCTGGCCTTGATCCCCCACGCGCGCCGCCATGCCATACACGTGCACCTCGCGAATCATCGCCTCGTCCGGCGTCGTCGGCAACTCGTCCGCATGCGCGGCAACAAAAGTACGATCGGGCAGCGACAGGCGCAAAAAGCCCACGATCTTGCCCTGCGGCGTCACCCACTGCAAAAAGCGCTCGTGCGTCACCGGCGTCTCGTACGCCACCTCCTCGTCAAGGGTCAGCTCATCCAGGTCGGCACCCGCCGTGCTGATCTCGCGATAGCGGATCTCGCGCACCGTCGCGCCTTCCCCACGAGCCGCCAGGCGGTTCTCAACGAGCTGACGCAGGTTGGGCTTCTTGTTGCCCACCATGATGTCGTCGGAGCTAAAGTCGCGGATCATGCGACTGATACGGCAGAACGCCGGCGTCACCACGATGTCGTCGGCCAACACATCGAGCAGCTCTTCCTCGGTATAGGGGCGCCACTCGCCGCGCTCATAGCGGCCCACCAGACGCGAGCCCTCGATGAGCGCGCACGGGTAGACCTTGACCTCGTCGGGCATAAAGGCCCCTTCGGTCATAAAGCGCTCGTAATCGCGCTTGTCCCCCTCGGGCGTGGCGCCCAGCAGGTTAAGCATAAAATGCGCATGGATCTTAAAGCCAAACAATCGTGCAAGCGAAAACGCCTGCTCGATCTGAGCCACCGTAATACGGCGCTCGTTGATATCGAGCAGGTGCTGGTCGAGGCTCTGGATACCCATCTGAATCTTGGTGCAGCCCAGGCGGCGGATGAGCGTGAGGGCCTGCGGCGTTACGGCATCGGGGCGCGTCTCGATAACGAGCCCCACCACACGATGCTTCGCCGTCTCGTTGATGCGCTGCTGGCGCTCGAGCTCTTCCATCGTTGTCGTTTGCCACTCGGCAACCTCGCCCCACGGCGTACCAGGGCCGTACAGACGACGCACCGCGCGGTTATAGCCGCCCACGGCAGCATCCACACGCCCCTGCTCGTCGGTAACACCGCTCGCAAGCTCGGCCTCGTCGGTCGCAATACCGACGGCCCGATAGCGTTCGCGACGCTCCGCCACCACCGGCGGCAGGGCATCGGCGGGAGCGTCATCGAGCAGGCGCCCTGCCTCGGCACGGCTGATGCCCGGACGCGCCAACATGGGGTTGGCCGCCACGCCGGCCACGGCATCGTCATTGAGCGCGCGGAAGAGCTCCGACATAAACCACATCTGATACCCTTGCGGATAGTCGCTCCAGGTACCGCCAAGCACAATGAGCTCGATCTTATCGGTCGCATGACCCATCTGCGAAAGCGCGGTCAAACGGGCGCTCACCTGCAGATATGGATCGAAGCAGTTTTGCTCTGCACGGGCACACGCCGGCTCGGCATGTAAATAGCTTTTGGGCATGCGCAGGTCGTTGGGGCAAAACAGGCAATCGCCCGAGCACGGCCACGGCTTGGTGATGACGGTAATGGTTGCCACGCCCGAAGCCGTGCGACGAGGCTTCATACGCAACACCTGCAGCAGTTGACGCTCCAGATCGGAATCGACATTCCACCCAGCCCAACGTGCCGGCTCCTCGCGCTTCACCCGCTGGTAAAACGGCAGCAAGCGGCGCTTGGCCAAATCGCGTTTGTCGGCACCCTCACGGCGCGCCTCGGCATGTATCAGTTTGACGAGCGCTTTGTCGTCCACAGTCTCGCCGCGACGCAGAGCCTCGAGTATGTTCAAGATAATCTGTTCCATGTCCCCATTGTAAAGGCAAAGGCGCCGAAGCCGACCACGGCCCCGGCGCCTCCATCAAAGAGCGCGACTATGGTTTATAAGTCTTCGATAGCCGTCTGTCACTCCGGATCAAACGACATGTCGCCCGAACCGACCTTAAAACGATACGTGGCAGACTTATCGCCGTTATCGAATTCAAGATTCAAAATGGTCTCGCCGTCGTAGCCAAGCGGAAGGAAATCGCTCTCGAAGTCGCCGCTACCCAGGGTAAGGCTCGCCTTAAAGCCCGTCGAGTTCGGAACCGTCATCTCCACATCGCCCGAGCCCACGCTCACGTCCATCGACTTCGCGGGGGCCTGGTAGAGCTCGAACGTCACATCGCCCGAACCGACCTTGGCATTCAGGGTGTCGGTCACGGTGCCCGCAAACTCAACGTCTCCCGAGTCCAAAGTCAGGTTGAGGTCATGGCACGCAATGTCCGTGACCGTCAGATCGCCCGATCCTACATTCGCTGTAATGCCCACCATGTTATCGGCAACTTCGCGCGGCAGTTCGACGGTAACCGTGCGGTCAATGGCGCGCTCGTCATCGCAATCGAACTGGCGAATTTTGAGCGTAGAGCCCTTGATTTCGGCCAGATTTTGGGTTGCCGCATCGAAGGCAACGGTCCCCGTTGCCACACGCCCGCTTTCAATTACGCGCACCGGCCCGCCGGAGACGTGTTTGATCTCGACCGTGCCCGACGTCACGTCCAAGTCAAGCGATGTGAACGCGTCGGCATCAAACGTTTCGCTCGAAAGCTGTTGAGGCCGAGCGGAATAGTTGCCGTTATCCAAGAGATCATCGTCGTCAAACATATCGTCAAAATCAGACAAATTGCCAGATAGAATACCGGTCGTACGCACCATATCGGAATGAGCCAATAGCCGCGAAGTGCCAAAGACAAGTCCGATGATGAGCACGAACGCTCCGATGCCAACGCCCAAGCGTACCTTGGATTCATGCGAAAGCTTCATCATTCATCACCCTCTTTGGCGATCGGGTCAGCGGTAGTCGCGGTAGCCACGTCAGTATCAACCGGAGCGGAAGCATTCTGAGCCCTAGCCGCCGCCGGCGCCGGACCAACCTGAATATCCCCGCGTGCCCAATCACCATCGAGCGCACGCGCAACCCAGTGATAGATGGGAATCGTAAAGAAGATCAGCGCGGCAAAGGGGCCGGCGCCAAACAGGAACATCAGCAAAAAGAACAGCAGCCAGCACACGGCCCAATACGGGAATGACTGGAACGGGCCCTTCACCGGAGTCGAGCCAACTGCGCCGCCACTCGTCGCCTGCGCCGTAGCGGCATTGGCGGCCTGTGCACTCCAGCTTGCCGCTTGCGCCGCCTTGGCCGCAGCATCACTCGCCTGTGTTGCCGCCTCGGTGGCACGTGCCGCCGCCTCATGGGTACGCGCGCGCTCTGCCGCCTCGGCCTCGCGCTGACGGGCGCGGTCCTCGTTCTCAAACTCGATATCGTCCTCGATCTCATCGCTCGGATTGAGCAGCTCGTCCAGGCTCACGCCATAGAGTTTGGCGAGCGAGATCAGGTTCTCGGTATCGGGCGAGCTCTCTGCACGCTCCCATTTACTGACCGCTTGGCGCGACAGCCCCAGCTTTCGCGCCAGCCCTTCTTGGCTAAAGCCTTTGCTGCGGCGAAGGTCGGCGAGCCGCTGCGCAGTTTCTACATTCATGGTTCCTCCTATGCTTTTGCCAGCCGTGCCGCCGGACCGTTTTTGTTCTTAGGCGCCTTGCACAGTTAAAAATGTATCCGCCACCGCCAAAAACATGCCACCTATTTTAGTGAGATTTTTGACAACCGGCGGTTGCGGGTGCATATGAGCTGCGGAAATGTGTCCAAACAAAGCAATGACCCGCAGCTCGGTTGTCCCCGTTGCGGCGTTAACGGTAGTATGGTCGTACTGTTTATTCCGCACCGCCAACGGAGGGAGTTCCGCGCCGTGAACCGCGATTTCGCCTCATCGCTCATCCAGCTCAACAACACGTTCTATCGCGAGCACTCCGCCTCCTTTTCCGATACGCGCCAGGCCCCGTGGCCCGGCTGGGTGCGCACCATGGACATCGCGCTCGAACAGCTCGACGTCGCCACGATCGAGCATCCCGTCCGCGTCTTCGATCTCGCCTGCGGCAATATGCGATTCGAGAACTTTGCCGCCGGCGGCACGCTGGCTGCCAAAGGCATGGACGGCACGAGCCCCTCGGCAGACGCCAGCTGCCCCTTCGAGTTCTATGGCGTCGACTCGTGCCAGGACCTGGCCATCGATGCACGCGGCCACGCCCTGCGCATTCCTAACTTGCACTTCCAAGAACTCGACGTGCTCGATGCCCTCATGAAACTCAACCCCGCCGAGACGCCCGACGTGCTTTTCGACGCCCCGCTCGCCGACATCTCGGTCTGCTTTGGCTTTATGCACCACGTGCCGTCGTGCGAGTACCGCGTACGCGTGCTCGACGCCCTGGTGCGGCAGACGCGCCCGGGCGGCATCATCGCCATCAGCTTTTGGGAGTTTATGAACGACGAGCGCATGGCGCGCAAGGCCGTTCGAGCCGAAGCCCGCGCCGAGCTCACCCCGCCGTTTGAGGGTTACGATTCCGCGCAGTTTGAAGCCGGTGACCACCTTATTGGCTGGCAAAACGACCGCCACGCCTACCGCTATTGCCACCACTTTGACGATCAGCAGATCACCGACCTGGTGCGCGGCGTGCGTACGTTCTACAAGAGCGGCGAGGTCCCCGTGCGCGAGCTTGAGCGCTTCCATGCTGACGGTCGCAGCGGCGATCTCAACCGCTATGTGATTCTCAAGCGCCTGTAGGCACCGACGACTCGCCGTCGAGCCGCACCGCGTCTTTCGGGCAAACTATGCCCACCCCTTTTTCAACCCATTGACGGAACGCGCAGCTATACGTTCCATACTTATGACCAAGGAGCCTCATGGGAGCCGTCCACGTTCGCACGCCTAAGAACTTTGTGCTCGAGGAGCGCCTAGAGCGCTACGCCGATGCGATTGAGACGAACCCCGAAATCTATGCCGGAGATTGGCGCGAGGCTTGCGCGCCAGTTGGCAGCAAGCCCTTCGAACACCTTCATCTGGATCTGGGCTGCGGCAAAGGCACCTATCTGGTTGAGCGTGCTCGCCGTGAGCCCGACACGCTCTTTGTCGGCATGGACCAGGAGCCCATCTGCATCGCCTATGCCGCACAGAAAATCTGCGAGCATGAACTGACCAACGCACTCGTTCTGCCTCGAGGCGCCGCATCGCTGCCGCAGCTATTTGCCACAGGCGAGCTCGATGCCATCACCATCAACTTTCCCACGCCGCAGCCCAAGGCCAAGTACGCCAAAAAGCGCCTCGTCCATGTCGACCATCTGATGCTCTATCGCCCGCTCTTTGCAGCCGGCGCCACCGTAACGCTACGAACCGACAGCAAACCATTGCGCGATTACGCCCTGGGACAGTTTGCCGCGGCAGGCTACGACACGCTTTGGGTAAGTGACGACGTCCGCCGCGACCATCCCGAGCATCCCGAGACCGAATATGAATGCCGCACGCGCGAGATGGGTGCCGTCGTCTATGGCATTTACGCCACACCCGGCGAGAAACCTACCGAAGAGCAACTCGCAGCAGGCCGAGCGCAGGAGCAAAGCCTTGCCTGCTACCTGCCAGATAACCTCGACGAGCTCACCTACGTGCCCCTCGGCATGGAAGAGGCCGTCGAGAACTTTAGAAACCGCGCCCGCAAGGGCAAGAAGCGCCTGCCACAAGAGTCCCACGGGCTTCTGATGGTCGCGGCGTCAGCAAACAAGCGCAAATAGGCGCCAGCGAACGACCCTCAAACCTAAGTGAGTAGACTTTTTAGCAATAGCCAAGCACAACCCACATAACGAAAACTAAAACCGCAGGTAAATCCCTTACGCAAAAGCCATGTGCTCGCGATATTGCAAAAAGTCTACTCACTTAGCTGGCAACTGCACCAAACGGCTGGGCAGAACGCCCATTTCCTGCATTTTCTCGCGCGCTGGCACCCCGCGCCGCCGCTACGCCATAATAGTTGGCGGACAATCGCGAGAGAAAGCAAACACATGGCACAGACCACGACAGACACCGCCGCCAGTACCGTCTCCGGCGCCGGCGCCGCCAGCTCATTCTCGGGCGGCACGGGAACCGAAGCCGAGTTTGGCTCGCTCGGCGCGCTCTCCCCCACCTGGTGGGAGCCCGAGGACGGCAGCGAGCCCGAACCATGGCTCACGCCCGATCAAGCCTTCGAACGTTTCTTTGAATGGACGAGCGATCGCGGCATTGAGCTGTGGGATCACCAAGAAGAGGCCCTCATGGACCTGGCAGCCGGCGATCACGTCATTTTAGGCACACCGACCGGATCGGGTAAATCGCTCGTCGCGCTGGGCATGCTCTTTATGGGTATGGCGCAGGGTAAGCGCTGTTATTACACGGCCCCCATCAAGGCCTTGGTCAGTGAAAAGTTCTTCGACCTGGTGCAGGTGCTCGGTCGCGATAACGTCGGTATGATCACCGGCGACACGCATATCAACACCAAGGCACCCGTCATCTGCTGCACGGCCGAAATCCTTGCCAACGATGCGCTCCGCGAGGGCGAGGACGCCGACGTGGGCTGCGTGGCCATGGACGAGTTCCACTACTTTGCCGACCCCGACCGCGGCTGGGCCTGGCAGGTGCCGCTGCTCACCCTGCCCCACACGCAGTTTATGCTCATGAGCGCCACGCTCGGCAATGTCACTGCCATCGCCGCCTCACTCGAGGAGCACACCGGCGCTACCTGTGACTTGGTCGTCGATGCCCCACGCCCCGTGCCGCTGAGCTACGACTACGTGACGACCTCGCTCGAGGGCACCGTCGAGCTCGCGATGCGTCGCGGCGAGGCCCCGCTCTATATCGTGCACTTTAGCCAGGATGCCGCACTTGCGACGGCACAGTCGCTCGCCAATTTTGGCATCGCCAGCAAGGAGCAGCGCGAAGCCATCAAAGACGCGGCAAAGGGGACGAGCTTCTCGACGGCCTTTGGCAAGATTCTCAAGCGCCTGCTTGGATGCGGCGTCGGCGTGCACCATGCTGGCATGTTGCCGCGCTATCGCCTGCTGGTCGAGCGCTTGGCGCAGCAGGGTCTGCTGCCCGTCATCTGCGGTACCGATACACTCGGCGTCGGCATCAACGTACCCATCCACACCGTGGTGCTCACCGCGCTCACCAAGTTCGACGGCTACAAGATGCGTCGCCTGCGCGCCCGCGAGTTCCATCAGATTGCCGGTCGCGCCGGCCGCTCGGGTTTCGATACCGAGGGCATGGTGATTGCCGAGGCACCCGAGCACGAGATCGAGAATGCCAAGCTTATGGCCAAGGCGGGCGACGATCCCAAAAAGCTCCGCAAGATTAAAAAGAAGAAGGCCCCCGAGGGCTTTGTCACCTGGAACAAGCAGACCTTTGAGCGCCTGATCGAGACGCAGCCCGAAACGCTCAAGCCGCGCCTGCGCATCACACACTCCATGGTGATTAGCGTGGTCGAACAGGGCGGCGATGCCCGCGCCCGCGTACACGACCTCATCGAGACGAGCTTGCAGACTCCCGAGGAAAAGGCCAAGCTCGAGGTTCGCGCCGACGAGATCTTCGCCACGCTCATCGATTCCGGCGTCGTCGTTCGCACCGAGGTACCGCCCGCACCCGACGCCCCGACTGACGCCGCACCAGACATCGACTATGCGCTGACGGTCGATCTGCCCGAGGACTTCGCGCTCGATCAGCCGCTCTCGCCGTTCTTGCTTGCCGCATTGGAGCTGCTCGATCCCGAGAGCGAGACCTATACCATGGACCTGATCTCAATGGTCGAGGCAACGCTCGAGGATCCCAAGCAGGTGCTGCGCGCACAGGAGCGCGCCGCACGCGATCGCGCTATGGCCGAGATGAAGGCCGACGGCATCGAGTATGAGGAGCGCTTGGAGCGCATTCAAGACGTCACGTACGAAAAGCCACTCGAGGATTTGCTCGACGCCGCTTTTGATAAGTACTGCCAGGAAGTACCTTGGGCAAACGACTATCAGCTCTCTCCCAAGAGCGTTCTGCGCGATATGCTGGAAAGCGCGAGCGATTTTAAGGGCTACATTCAAAAGCTCGGCATCGCCCGCTCCGAGGGCATTTTACTGCGCTACCTGGCAGAGGCCTACCGTTCGCTCGACCGCACCGTGCCCATCGAGAAGCGCGACGAGCGCCTGCGCGACATTATCTCGTGGCTGGGCTTTGTGGTGCGCTCGGTGGACTCGAGCCTGGTGGACGAGTGGGAGAACGCCGGCAACCCGGCAGCCCTCGATGCTGCGCCGCCGCAGGGCATCGACGAGGTCGTGGTGGACCGCCGCGGCTGCACGCTGTTGGTGCGCAACGCGCTCTTCCGCCGCGTGACCCTTGCCGCCCGCGAGCACGTTCGCGACCTGGGCGAACTCGACGACGACTGGGGCATGAGCGAGATCCGCTGGCAAAAGGCGCTCGATGCCTACCATGAGCAACACGAGGAAATCCTCACCGACGGAGATGCCCGCAGCGCCGCGATGTTTTCCATCGATGAGTCCGACGAGAAGACCGCGCACGTATGGCACGTGCATCAGATCTTTGCCGACGAGGATGGCGACCACGACTTTGGCATCATGGGCGATGTCGATCTGGACGCCACGCAAGACGGCGGCGAGGTCATCTTCAAAAACTACCGCGTCGGATTTATCGAGGACCTGCTCGAGGACTAGCCGAACATACTGGAACGAAACAAGCGGGGCCGTTGGCAATATCGCCAGCGGCCCCGCTTTTGCACTATACGCTATGCCTTACTCGGCATCCTCGACCTCATACGAATCCGCCTCGGCGGGCTCATCGTTTGTCTCTGGTGCAGCCCCGCGCGCCTCGTCAAACGCGGCCTTCATGGTCTTGTTGCCCCACGTGAGCTTGCGAATGGTAAGATCGTCGGCCTTGTTGTGGGCCAGACGCAGATTCTCGGTACTGCGACGCAGGTCGTCCTTGGTCTTCTCGAGCTGCTTAATGGCGGCATCGATCTCCTTGATCGCCGACTCGAACTGCTTACTCGCCAGGTTGTAGTTGCGCGAGAAGCCGTCCTTGAACTTCTCCATCTTGGCTTCGAAGTTCGTGACGTCGATATTCTGCTGTTTGTACTCCGCTAGCTCCTGCTTATAACGCAGCGAACCCATGGCGGCGTTGCGAAGAAGCGTAATCATGGGAATGAAGAATTGCGGGCGGATCACGTACATCTTCTCATAGCGGTAACTCACGTCGACAATACCCGCGTTATAGAGCTCGCTCTCGGGCTCCAGCAGGGTGCAGAGCACTGCATACTCACAGCCCTTCTGGCGGCGATCGTGGTCGAGCTTCTTAAAGAAGTCCTCGTTCTTGTGCTTGGTCGCGGTCTCGTCGTTCTCGTTTTTCATCTCGAACATAATCGAAATGACCTCGTTACCGCTCGCGTCGCACTCGCGGAAGATAAAATCGCCCTTGGTACCCTCGGACGCATCGTTGTCTTTCTCGAAGTACGCGTTGGGAAACGCCGTCATGCGCAGACGGTTGAACTCGGTCTCGCAGTGCTGCTCGAGCGACTCGCCCACCATCTTGGTGGACAGGCGGACCTTCATGTCCTTCAGGCGCTCAATCTCTTCATCCTTGTAGCGGATCAGCTCATCGCTCGCGCGCTTGGCTTGAGCAAGCTCGAGCTCATGTGCCGCCTTTGCCTGTTCCTCGCGCGAATCGCGCACTGCCAGCTCACTCGTCAGTTTCGCACGTGCCTCGTCGCGCTCTCGCTCCGCCGCGGCGACTGCCTCCGACAGGTTCATTTTTGCCATCAGCTCCTGCTCGCGCAGCTGGGCACGCAGACCCTCGGCCTCTTGCTCAGATTGTGCCTTTGCGGCGGAAAACTTCTCCTGTACCGTCGCGCGGTAGTCAGCAAGTGCACGTTCGGCCTCGCTGCGAGCGGCATCGAGATCACGCTGCGACTCTGCCGCGGCAGCGGCAAGCGCCATCTCCTGAGCCTTGTCCGCTGCGGCAAGCCTGGCCTGCAGCTCGGCAATCTGGGCATCACGTGCAGCCAAATCGTTTTGAGCAGCATTGCGCGCCGAAGCCTCGGCAAGCTTGGCTTCGTCATCTTTGCGCCCCAGCCGCGCACGCAAATTGTCGATCTCGCGCTGAAGCTCAGCATTCTCCTTCTGAGCATCGGCACGGGCCTCAACCGCCGCACGCTGGCTTGCGCTCTCGCGCTCTGCGGCAGCGCCCTCGAGCTTGGCGCGCAGCTCGACAAGCTCGGCATCGCGCTTGGCGACCTCTTGTGCCAACTCCCGAGCCGCAGCATTCTTCTGCTCAACGAGTTGTGCATTGCGCTGAGACTCCGCCTCCTGCAGGGCAGCCGACGAACGCGAGCGCTCAAGCTCCAGCGCCTGCTCGCCCTCGCGTTGGACTGCCCTCACACGCTCATCCAGATCGCGCGAAAACTCGGCATCGCGTACTTGCTTGACGATATCCGCATAGCCAGACGCATCGACCTTAAAGACTTCGCCACAATGCGGGCACTTGATCTCGTTCATAACAGCTCCTCGATGGACGCAAATTTCAACCGACTACACTCTACCGCGCCGCACGGACAAAAAAGGCGCCGCCACCATAATGGCAACGGCGCCAGAACCACCGCAAAGGTGCCTGTTCCCCTTGTGTTGGCTTGAGCTCTTACAGGTCGCGATAGTCGATCAGGCGAAGATCGGGTTGAGACTCGAGCCAAGCGCGCAGCTCAGGATCGATCAGCGCATCGACTTCCTTGGTGCGATCGGTCGTAAGCGAGCTGTTCTCGAGGATATAGCGATCAAGATAGCCCGGGTGACACACAAAGACGACCGTCTCGCCGTCGGACATCTCGCGAACCGTCTGCATGATTGCTTCTTTAGGTTCGTAGCCCGGCTTCATCGAGCGCATTACCATGTGCAGATCGGTATCTCCGCAACGCACCACCGCCGTGGGGTCGAAGCTCGCCTTTTGCTCCTTAAGGCCCAGCTCCTGGGCAACCGCCGAGATCGCTCGGTTAAGGTTTTTACTCATGACAGCATGGGCTTCGAAGTAGTCGGGCTCGCGGCCCACAATCTCGACAAAACGGTCATGCTGCGCACGGATCTCGATGCAGGCCTCGTCGAAGTCTATCAGCTCCTCACCGCGCTTAAAATGCTCGCGGAAGGTACGGCTGCTATGGAACTCGCCGTTCTCGTTGAGCATGCTCGGGATGAGCGCCGGGTCGGCACACGGCTTACCCAGGCACACGTTAGTATGCTGGCCCACCGCAATGCCGGCATCCGCCACGAGCAACCAACCACGCTCGGCTTCAGGCATATTGGGCATCAGGCCCGCCGAGCGCACCAGGCCCTCGTTGACGCTTCGGGCAATCCCCAGGTCAACGGCATACGAATAACCGATATCATCGGCACGAATAAGCAATTGCTTCATAGCGACTCCAATCTATGTGAAAACCACCACAAAGGTGCCTGTCCCCTTTGTGGTGGTTCTGGCGCCCTATAGCCCAAAGAAGCTAAGAATCTGATCGCGGCTTACGGGCTTGTACTCGTTGGCGTCGAGGCCGACATCGTAGCGAAGGATAGGACGTTCGCGGTCGCGGTTGCGCGCGTTGGCGCGGTCTCCCCTGCTGTGGATATGCCCGTGCAGCATGATGGCGCCGCGCGCCTTGCCGTTCCAGCTGAGCATGGGGTAGTGGCTCATAACCAGACGGTGGCCCTTGGCATAGCCGGGAGCAACCTCCAGATAATCGCGCACCTCATCCCAAATGCGCGGCGCGTCCGGATCTTCCCAGTCGCCGTCATGGTTGCCACGGATGAGTGTCACATTCTTGCATTCGATACGCTCGCGAAGGCGCACAGCATCCGCTAGGGGCAAGCGATAGGTAAAGTCACCCAGGATATAAAGACGGTCGTCCGCCGCCACGCACTCATTGATGGCAGCGATGACCTTGCGGTTCATCTCCTCGACCGAATCAAACGGCCGATCCATATCGTGCAAGATATTCGTATCGCCCAGGTGCAGGTCGGCGGTAAACCACATCATCGTCTCTGTCCTCATTTCGCAATGTGTCAAACTCGTGCTAAGTATACAGATGCAGCGATGCGGCGGTTATCCAAAGAGCCCGCCGAACAGTCCGCGGCGGTGCTTCTCTTGCTTTTTCGAAGCGTCACCCTGAGTTTTCTTGTCCCGCCGTCTCTTACGGTCCTGTTCCAGATCATCGTCGTCGAGCAGCAGATCCCACTCAAACGGATCATCCGTCAAATCGAACAGGTCATCGTCGTCAAACATGGCAGTTTCCCTTACCGATTAGCGAGCATCCACCACATAGAGGCCAACGCGCACCTGATGCCACGGGCTGCGCTCGGGCGCAACCTGCTGTACGCGGGCCTCAAAAACGTCCTCGTGGCCGTAATACATCATCAAGGACAGTGGGCCGACCTCGTTTCCCGGAACATACCCAAGCTTGGTGTTGCCGTAATAGATCGCAACCGCCTCGGGGTCATGGGGATTATCGCGCTCGGCACACAGCGTCAGCTTATCGCCAACCTTAAGATCGCCCAAGACCAAGGCACCGTCGGCATACTGAAATCCTGCGATATGAAACGACAAAAGAACACGTGAAGGCTCGTACATGGCAACTCCTCTAACGGCCGGGTAAACCGGCGCTTAACCTTAGTGAGAAGTCTACGAACTCGTGCGGACACGAATTCGCCCGCTCGCACCTTTCACCCATTTGCTGCAACGTCTGCGAGACAGAGCGCTTGCAGATAAGATAGGAGCACGAATGGCACCCGCGGCAGCGGGTCTTGCCAACTCCGATACACGTTTTCATCGTGAGAAGTGGCCGTCTTCGCTTACGCGGGGGCGGCTATTTTGTTTGCCCCTATGTCATCTGATTCTAATGCACAAACATGCGCACGAACTTGTGCTTCCAGCTTGCGTAAGGGGCATAGCGGAATGGCACGTCCAGCCACGTAGCCTTGTTCACGATGCTCTTCTTGTGGCTAAACGTATCGAAGCTCTCGCGGCCATGGTACTGGCCCATACCGCTCGCACCCATGCCGCCAAAGCCCATATGGCTCGTAGCCAAGTGCATGATCGTGTCGTTGACGCAGCCGCCGCCAAAGGGCACGTAGCGCACAAAGCGCTGCTGAGCCGCACAGTCCTGGCTAAAGATATACAGGGCCAGCGGCGTCGGACGATCCGTAATAAACGTCTCGGCCTCGTCTAGGCTCTCAAACGTCAGCACCGGCAAGATGGGACCGAAGATTTCCTCCTGCATCACGGCGTCATCGGGGGACACGCCGTCCAAAATCGTCGGCTCAATCTTGAGCGAAGTCTCGCGCGCGGTACCTCCAAGCACGACCTTATCGGGATCGATCAGCCCGCGCACGCGCGCAAAATGCTTGGCGTTGACGATATGCCCGTAGTCCTCGTTATCGAGCGGATGCTCGCCAAACATACGGCGGGTCTCTTCCTTGATGAGGCCCAGCAGCTCGTCGTGCACGCGCGTATCGACCAGCAGGTAGTCGGGCGCCACGCAGGTCTGCCCCACGTTGAGCCATTTGCCAAAGGCGATACGCCGCGCCGCGACCTTCAAGTTTGCCGTCGCATCCACGATGCAGGGACTCTTTCCACCCAGTTCAAGCGTCACGGGCGTAAGGTTTTTACTTGCGCGCTCCATAACGAGCTTGCCGACCGGAACGCTACCGGTAAAGAAGATCTTGTCCCAGCACTCGTCGAGCAGCGCTTCGTTTTCGGCGCGCCCGCCCTCGACAACCATCACCAGGCGCGGATCAAATGCCTCTTCACAGATTTGCTTGAGCACCGCGCTCGAAGCCGGAGCATAGGCGCTCGGCTTGATGACCACAGTATTGCCCGCGGCAAGGGCGCCAGCGAGCGGCTCGAGCGTCAGCAAAAACGGATAGTTCCAGGGCGCCATGATGAGCGTGACGCCATAGGGCACGGCTTGCGTTTTGCACACGCTCACGGCATTGGCAAGGTCACACGGACGCAGGCGCGGACGACTCCATCGAGCCACATGCGCAATCTGATGACGAATCTCGGAAAGCGACGTGCCGATCTCGCACATATAGGCCTCGTCATGCGACTTTCCCAAATCGGTCTTGAGCGCATGGGCAATATCGGCCTCGTGGGCCCGCACCGCATCGCGTAAACTCACGAGTGCACGACGTCGAGCATCAACATCAAACGTGGCGTGCGTCTTAAAGTAGGCGCGCTGATCGCCGACGATGCGCGCAATTTCCTCGGTGTTCATGGCAACCTCCTAGTTCTCGTCCTCAAACATACCACCCGCGACGACCTCGTACATATGCTCGAGCTCCGGGCGGTCCATCAAAAGCGGAACGGGGTACAGGGGATTGGCCTCGGCATCGGCATGGACCGCCATTTGCGGAATATCGGAGCGGCGAATACCCGAGACATATTTGGGGATTCCCAGGGCCTCGTTCATGCGGTCGACCCAATCGATAAAGGCCTCGGCCGCAAGACTGTCCTGCGCGGTAGCCGGCGCAATGCCCGCCATGCGAGCAAGATCGGCAAGCTTGGGAGCGGCGGCGTCACCATAAGCGCGAAGCATGTGCGGCAGGATGATCGCGTTGGCCAAGCCGTGCGGAATCCCGTAACGCCCGCCCAAGCTGTGTGCGATGGCATGAACGTATCCAACATAGGAGCGCGTAAAGGCAACGCCCGCCTTATACGCCGCCGAAAGCATATTGCGACGCGCACGCATGTTGTCTCCATGCTCATGGGCCTCAAGCAAATTATCGCGGATGAGCTGAACCGCCTGTCGCGCCATCTTGCGCGTATAGGGCGTGGTGCTTCGCCCGATAAAGGCCTCGACAGCATGCGTCAGGGCATCCATACCCGTCTGCCCCGTAATGGACGCCGGCAACCCGCGCGTAAACTCGGGGTCGTGGACCGCAAAACGCGGGATAAGCACAAAGTCGTTAATGGGGTATTTATAGTGCGTCTCGTCATCGGTGATAACCGCCGCGAGCGTGACTTCGCTTCCCGTACCGGCGGTAGTGGGAACCGCAATAAGCAGCGGCAGGAGACGGTGGACGCGCAACAGGCCGCGCATCTTGTTGATGGGCTTGTTTGGCTGCGCGATACGTGCTCCCACGCCCTTGGCACAGTCCATAGCCGAGCCGCCGCCAAAGCCGATAATGGCCTGGCAGTCGTTCTCGCGATACAGCGCCGCCGCTTCCTCCACATTCGAGACTGTGGGGTTCATACGCGTTTCGGCATAGACCGTAACGCCAATCCCCTGAGCCGTAAGCGCACGCTCGAGTGATGCCGTGAGCCCCAGACGGGCAATGCCGGGATCCGTCACGATAAGGGCCTTCTGGATCGAGCGCTTTTGAAGCACCGCGGGCACATCCTCGGCATGCTCCAAAATGCGCGGCTCGGTATAGGGCAGGATCGGCAATGCAATGCGAAAAACCGTCTGATATGTTCGGCACCAGGCACGACGGGCTAAATGCATAAAGGAAACTCCTTCATTTGTTGATTGGTCAACATTTGCTCGCCCGATTGTACTCATCGGCGGTCAAAGACGGCCTGCCAATCGTTAATCAATCAACATCTTCATATCTCAAAATTGTTTTATTAAAAATCATTCCTAATAGGCTTCACATTTGGTTACATTTATGGATAATAGAACTCGTCAAGACGCACGTCCGGAGAGGGCCCTTACGGGACCGGACGAGCGCGCAATCGCCATCGATCGAAAGGATCGAATCATGAAGTTTGTTTGCCCCGTTTGCGGTTATGTGGAAGAGTTCGACGGCGACCAGCTGCCCGAGGATTTTAAGTGCCCCCAGTGCGGCGTTCCCGGTTCTCGTTTCCTGAAGCAGGAGGAGGGCCAGCTCGAGTGGGCTGCCGAGCACGTCGTGGGTGTCGCCAAGATGGAGGGCGTCTCCGAGGACATCGTTGCCGACCTGCGCGCTAACTTTGAGGGCGAGTGCTCTGAGGTCGGTATGTACCTGGCCATGGCTCGTGTCGCTCATCGCGAGGGCTATCCCGAGATCGGCCTGTACTGGGAGAAGGCTGCCCACGAGGAGGCGGAGCATGCCGCCAAGTTCGCTGAGCTCCTGGGCGAGGTCGTGACCGACTCCACCAAGAAGAACCTCGAGATGCGCGTTGAGGCCGAGAACGGCGCCACCGCCGGCAAGACCGATCTTGCCAAGCGCGCCAAGGCCGCTGGCCTCGATGCCATCCACGACACCGTGCACGAGATGGCTCGCGACGAGGCCCGCCACGGCAAGGCTTTCGCCGGCCTGCTCAAGCGCTACTTTGGCTAAGCCAGCCGCCTGAGAGACAATCTTTAGCTCGATAAGGCCCGGACCGCATGGTTCGGGCCTTTTTCGTGCCTCACGAACTTGTTAACTCCCTGAAATAGGACCACCTTAGGCATCGGATTCTCGTCAAAAACTAAGTGAGTAGACTTTTTGGAACTTGCCGAGCAGGCCATCCATATTGCTTTATAAAGTCGCAGGTAAATGACTTGTTGCAAAAACGGCCTGGTCGCCATCAAGCCAAAAGTCTACTCACTTAGTTTCGCAGCCGTCCACGATCGAGCTATTTTGTGTCTAACGGGCATCTTTTCGTCGATTACTCCCAATTTTGTCCAGTCAACGAATAGTTCAGACCGGAGTAATGTCTCAGCCCTTTGCTCATCTGAGCTTTTATCACGATATTCAGCATCGAGCATCCTGCATACGGCCTTAACGATCGCGCGGAATCTATCCTCATCGGATATCTGTCTGTGTGTCAGGAGAAGTACATCGTAGCCCATGGCCTGAAGGGCTGTCATGCGGTCAGCGTCACGCAAGCCATCCCCTGCGCGTCCGTGCGAGGCCTTTCCCTGACATTCAATGGCCACCTGTCGCTTGCCATCCGGCGAAGAGAGAAGTAGGTCGATATATACACGGGACTTTCCCACAATCGCTCGAGCACTTGTGCTTAGCGTCACTTCGACATTGAGCTCTATGCCGCAAAACCCTTCGCCCCCCAGGGCTCGCGGCAGTCCAAGCAACAAATACGCCTCGACCTCAAAAGGCGACGCGGCACCCAATGGAACGAGTTGTGATACCGCCATAAATCTATTGCCGTAACGCATCCCGCAAACATCTGAACAAAAACGGTCAAGGTCTCCGCCCAAAACCAAAGCGTCTCGACGCCATAAATTTGAGGCAGTGCCGTCCTCGGACGGGCAGCGCACCCAACCGAACGTTGTCGAAATCGCACCTGAATCAATTGCACGCCTAAGCTCCGCCTCAAGTGCCGCCGGCAGAGCGCACACCGCAAACAAGCCACACATCTCCGCCAATACCAAAAGAAGCTGAAGATCCGTCAGATGCCGCGACATGATGAATGCCGTCAGCAGAGGAGACGTAACCAAAAACCCATGCTCCGTTTCCAGCGCGGATTCCCTGGGGAGCTCACCAAGAAACAGCCGCTGCCTAATGCTGGCAGGACAAGTCCGTTTGTTTCTCGTCCGAACCAATGTATACAACGGAAAGCCGAACACAACCGCAGCCGTCGGGTTACGGGCGAGGTCATATCGCTGCCGGTCTTCTTCCGGCCGTGGAAGCGGCGGACATAGAGCGCGGACCTGAGGGGGCAAACGCCAATACCTAAAAGCCGATATGTCACAAAGTAGATCCTTCATACGCACAGGAAACCACGAATTTCAACCCAGTCAGTCACGCATTGGCGCGAACGCGCCAAAAATGGTGCCGAATGGACTGCCAAGTTTTCAACAGCCCTCCCCAACTGGCCAAA